>JAFADB010000237.1 GCA_023425225.1 Pseudomonadota bacterium | reverse complement strand
CCGGCTACCGGGCCGCCGCCACCGCCGCGGTGGACGCCAAGCGCGACAGCAACGTGGTGATCGACGCGGTCAGCGACGACGACATCGGCAGCCTGCCGGACCTGAGCATCGTCGAGTCCGCGCGCCGCATCGTCGGCCTGTCCACCGTGGCCGGCATGGACACCTCGCGCAACCGCGACCTGTACGAGCGCGTCACCATCCGCGGCCTGGATCCCAAGTACAACCTGATCACCATCGACGGCGTGCCGCTGGCCAGCAGCGAGACCGACGTGCGCGGCGCGCGCCTGGACCAGCTGCCCTCGCCGATGGTGTCGAGCATCCAGGCGGTCAAGACGCTGACCGCCGAGTACGACCCGCACGGCCTCGGCGGCCAGGTCAACCTGGTCACGCGCAGCGCCTTCGACAACCCCGACGGGTTCATCGTGGTCAACGGCGCGCTCGGCCATGCCTCCAGCGCCGGCGGCTTCGTCGAGGGCGACAAGCCCTCGCAGAAGGCCAACATGACCGCCTCCAGGGTGTTCGGCGATCGCGGCCAGCTCGGCGTGGTGGTCTCGGCCGACTGGCAGAAGCTGTGGTCCACCTCGCACAGCCAGCTGCCGGGCGACGATGCCAGCGGCTGGACCTACTACACCGCCAGCGGCGGCACCACGCCGTTCGCCGACCAGTCGCGCGACGGCATCCTGGTGCCGGTGCGGCCGCAGGAATACCGCTTCCAGGACGAGCGCACGCGCAAGGGCGTCAACGGCAAGGTCGAATACCAGTTCGAGGACGGCGGCGAGCTGTCGCTGTTCGCCGGCCACTACGAGGACACCGACGAGGAACTGCGCAGCGAGCAGTTGGCCTTGCCGGGCGGCGCGCCGACCGCGGTGACGGCCGACGGCGGCAGCGTCGCGTCCGGACGCTTCCAGCAGGGCATCGTCTACCAGCCGCAGGAGCGCAAGACCTCCATCGCCACCCTCAAGGGCGCGTTCCAGCCGGCCGAGCGGGTGCACCTGGACTTCACCGCCTCCTGGTCGAAGGCCACCAGCGACCTGACCCGCGACATGTACAAGTGGGCCTCGGACATCACCCCGGGCACCAAGACCAACACCAACGCCGCCGACTACGGCTACGGCTACACCATCGACGGCGGCAAGGTGGTGCTGGACTACCCGTCCACCGCGCGCGCGCTGGATCCGGATTCCTACGACCTGTACTACCTGCGCAACATCGACCGCCGTTCCGAATCCACCGTCGGCTACCTGGCCGGCAACCTGTCGCTCAACGCGCAGGCCGACGACGAGGGCCTGGGCGCGCGCTTCGGCTGGGCGCATACGCGCACGCGCTTGACCAACGACCAGACCTACCGCGAGTGGTATGCCAAGGACGCCGCCTCGCAGGCGGCGATCGGCGGGCTGACCGACTACATCTACGGTGGCCGCTGGAGCAGCACGGTGATGAGCGGCATCCCGTACTTCGTGGTCGATCCGGCCAAGGCCGCCGCGCTGATCGCCAACCACCCCGAGTGGCTGGCCGAGGCCGACCGCACCGCCGACGACTACAGCGGCGACTTCAAGGACGTGGAGACGGTGACCGGCGCCTATGCCGAGGCGGTGTTCCGCAGCGAGCGCCTGTACGCGGTGGCCGGCTTCCGCTACGACAGCACCGACGTGGGCGTGACCACCTGGTCGGTGCAGGACCCGAGCCAGCCGAGCCTGTACTCGCCGGACAAGCGCCAGGGCGGCTATACGCACATGCTGCCCTCGGCCCTGGTCACCTGGCGGCTCAACGACGACTCGCGCCTGACCGCGGCGGTGAGCAAGACCATCGGCCGGCCGGACTACGGCCAGTACGCGGCCACCACCAGCTACAGCGTCACCAGCGCCGACACCCTGGCCATCAGCCGCGGCAACCCCGACCTCAAGCCGCGCCAGTCGCTCAACCTGGACCTGTCCTGGGAGTGGTACCTGCCCGACGGCGGCCTGGTCTCGGCGGCGGCGTTCCAGAAGAAGATCCGCAACGAGATCTTCACCGCGGTGCGCGCCGGCGAGCCGACCACCTACAACGGCGTGCTCTACCAGGACGTCACCGAGAGCACCCCGATGAACTCGGCCCGCGGCAAGGTGCGCGGCCTGGAGCTGAACTACGTCACCGGCGCGCTGGAGTTCCTGCCGCCGGCGCTGAAGGGCCTGGGCCTGAGCGCCAACCTGACCCTGCTCGACGGCGAGTTCGACATCCCCGCCAGCGATGCCGCCATCGCCGACGGCGCCGCGGCCACGCGTCGCAGCAGCGGGCTGATCCAGCAGCCGGACTACATCGCCAACGCCACCGTGTTCTACCTGCGCGGGCCGTTCGAGGCGCGCGTGTCGTGGAACCGGATCGGCCGCGCGCTGCAGGTGGCCAGCAGCGACACCGCCGAGCGCGACCTGTACGCCGAGCCGCGGCAGCAGCTCGACCTGCAGCTGCGCTACGCGGTCAATCCGGCCTGGGACGTGATGTTCCAGGCGCAGAACCTGACCCGCGAGCCGTTCGTCATCAAGCAGGGCCCGGGCCGCGCCTACGTGAACAACTACTTCCCGGTCGGCTCCACGCTGTGGCTCGGCTTCAGCTGGCACCCCAAGGGATGAGCATGGCCATCGACACCTTGCCCGCGCGCGCCGCGGCAGCCGCGCGGCGCGCCGGTGCGCTGGCACTGCTGGCGCTGGCCTGGACCACGGCCGCGGCGGCGGCGGAGTCGTCGGCTTCCGAGAGCGGCGACGACACCGTGCATCTCGCGGTGCGCCTGGTGAAGCAGGTGCCGGAGCCGGGCGTGCCGGTGCTGCAGGCGGGGTCGTGCCGGCCCTGCCGCCAGGGCCGCGATCCCGACTTCCAGAAGGACAACCCGCGCGAGACCGTGCTCGACCTGCACGTGCCGCGCCTGCGTCCGCTGCAGCTGCGCTTCGACGGTGCCGGCACCCGCTACCGGCGGGCGCTGCTCGGCTACGACGAACTCGTACTGCGCCGCGAAGGCGAGGCGCTGGTGCTGGAGCTGCCGCCGCAGGCGGCCGACCGTACCGACGCGGCCGAGCTGAGCACGCGCATCGTCGAGCCCGGGCTGAGCCTGCGCTTGGAGCACGACGATCCACCGCGCCGCGATGGCGACTATCGCGGCCTGCGCGGGGCGATGCGCGGCAAGATCGCCGCCAACCAGCTGGAGTTCGCCATGCGCGAGGCGGTGCGCCAGCTCGGCGTGGGCGAGAAGGTGCAGCGCGAGCAACTGGGCCTCATCCACATCATGGGCTTCGACACCAACAACCCCGGTGGCCATCGCGACGCGCCGGCGCACGTGCACATGCACCTGCGCTGGCCGGACGTGGCCGGCACCCAGATCGGCCACTACTACCTGGACGAGCGCGGCCTGCTGACCCGCAACCGGGTGTCGTACCAGCGCCTGGGCGCGCCGGACCGCGTGTTCGAGCCCGGACAGACCTTCACCACGGTGGACCGGTACGGCCGCGCGGCCTACGCGCACACCATCGGCAAGGACGGCTCGCTGACCCTGGCCGATGGCGACGGGCGCGCCTGCGCGATCACGCCGCTGCAGTCGGGTCAGGGTTTCGACACCGGCGCACGCGTGGCCTGCGCCGGCGCCAAGGCGATCGCGGTGCGCGTCGACGACGATCCCGGGCGCGGCGTGCTCCGCGTCGACGTCGACGGACTGGTGGAAACCTGGCGCTACGATCCGGACAGCGGCCGGCTGTTGCCCTAGCGACGACCGCGACCGCGCGTCGCAGTCGCCGCCGACGTGTCGGGGCGGTGGGTAACATGGGCGGCTCCCCCGCGTGGCGCCGCATTGCATGACGACCTTTCCCTATCCGCTGGTGATCTTCGACCTGGACGGCACGCTGGTGGACAGTGCCGGCGACATCGCCGAGGCGCTCAACCGCACGCTCGAGCAATGGGGACTGCCGCGGGTGCCCGAGACACGCGTGCACGACTGGATCGGCGACGGCGTGCGCCGGCTGGTGGAACTGGCCTTCGCCGCCGCCGGCAGCGACGCGTCCATCGATGCGGTGATGCCGGGCTTCATGCGCCACTACGAGGCCTGCCTGCTGCGCAGCCCGCGCCTGTTCGACGGCGTGCGCGAGGCGCTGGCGGCATTGCGCGCGCGCGGCGTCGAGCTGGCGATCTGCACCAACAAGCCCGAGCGCTTCATCGCCCCGCTGCTGGCGCACTTCGGCATCGAGCCGCTGTTCTCGGCCTGGCTGGGCGGCGATTCGCTGCCCGAGCGCAAGCCCAGCGGCACGCCGCTGCGGCATCTGGCGCAGCGCTTCGGGCACCCGCCGGCGGCCTGCCTGATGGTCGGCGACTCGGCCACCGACACCGCCGCCGCCCGGGCCGCTGGCATGCCGCTGGCGCTGGTGAGCTACGGCTATCCGCGCGGATTGGACCTGCGGCACGCCGACGCGGTGGCGGTGGTCGACGACCTGAGGGAGCTGCCGGGACTGGTGTAAGCCGGTTGCGGTATTGCCGGGAAGCCGCTGGAGCAGGCGTGCCGCGGCGCCTTCGCGCGCCGTTCGCGACGGTCCGGCGAAGGGCCGTGACCGGATTCGTTCCGGAACGTTGTGATAATCACTCTCATTTGCGTAAAATAGCGTGATGGCCTGGTCAACACTCCGTTAGGTCGGAGTCCATGCCGCCGACAGCCACACCTCCAGCCGACGCCAGAGGTCCAGTCGTACGTACCCACGTCAGCTGCGTCTGCAAGGACGCCGAAAGAGAGGAAGAGCCGAAATGACCCATGCCCAAGCAGGCCGCGTGCGCCTGTCGCACGTCTGTGCCGTCAACCTGCTGGCCGCCGCCGTCGCGATCGCGATCGCCGGACCGGCCGCCGCCCAGCAGGTGACCGACGAAGACGCCACCGAAACCCGTGCCGACCAGCGCGACGGCGAGCGCGGCCACCGCGCCGACCACCGGCGTGGCGGGCACGATCGCCGCGATGGCGAGGGCCGTCGCGGGCGCGGCGACGATGCGACCACTTTCCAGACCGTGCACGTCACCGCCGCGCAGATCGCACGCCAGGCACTGGGTACCTCGACCATCACCGCCGAGGACATCGAGACCCGGCCGCCGGCCAACGACATCGCCGACATCCTGCGCACGATGCCCGGCGTCAACCTGAGCGGCAACAGCGCCTCGGGCCAGTACGGCAACAACCGCCAGATCGACATCCGCGGCATGGGCCCGGAGAACACCCTGGTGCTGGTGGATGGCAAGCGGGTCGGCTCGCGCGACTCGATCCGCATGGGTCGCAGCGGCGAGCGCAACACTCGCGGGGATACCAACTGGGTGCCGGCCGAGGCGATCGAGCGGATCGAGGTGCTGCGCGGGCCGGCCGCGGCGCGCTACGGCTCCGGCGCCGCCGGCGGTGTGATCAACATCATCACCAAGAAGCCTACCGGCGACCTGACTGGCTCGGTCACCCTGTATGGCCTGGTTCCCGAGCATGGCGACGAAGGCGGCAGCGAACGCGCCGGCTTCACCCTGAGCGGGCCGCTCAGCGACGCCCTGTCGTTCCGCCTGTACGGCAACATCAACAAGACCGATGCCGACTCGCTGGACCTCAACGCGGACTATTCGGCCGGCACCACGCCGCCGGCCGGGCGCGAGGGCGTCAAGAACAAGGACGTCAACGGCCTGCTGCGCTGGGACGTCACCGCCGACCAGGTGGTCGAGTTCGAGGCCGGCTTCAGCCGCCAGGGCAACATCTACGCCGGCGACCGCGCCGTCAGCAACGCCGGTACCGCTCTGCTGACGGAACTGGCCAACGAGGGTGCAGAGACCAACCGCCTGTACCGCAGCAGCGGCGGCATCACCCATCGCGGCCGCTGGGGCGATGTCACCTCGCGCCTGACTTTGGGCTACGAAGGCACCAACAACACCCGGCTCAACGAAGGCCTGGCCGGTAGCGGCGAGGGCAGCATCAACACCGCCACCGGCTGGTCGACCTCGCGCCTGCGCAACTACCAGGCCGATGGCGAGGTGAACGTTCCGACCACGCTGGGTGGAACCGAGAACGTGTGGACCTTCGGCTTCGAGTACCTGGACAGCCGCCTCGAGGACCCGTTCTCGGTCACCCAGTCGGCCAGCAACGGCGGCGGCATCCCGGGGCTGGACGAGGACCGCGGCGGCGGCAAGGTCGATGCCCAGACCTCGGCGGTATTCGTCGAGGACAACATCTACCTGGGCGACCGCTGGATCCTCACCCCGGGCCTTCGCTTCGACCATCACAGCCAGTTCGGCAACAACCTGAGCCCGAGCCTGAACGCGCAGTTCAAGCTGGCCGAGCAGTGGCTGATCAAGGGCGGCATCGCGCGTGCGTTCAAGGCGCCGAACCTGTACCAGTCGAACCCGAACTACCTGTACTACACCATGGGCAACGGCTGCCCGACCAACTACCCCAGCTCGGCCGCCGGCGGCGGCGGGTGCTACGTGCAGGGCAACGCCGACCTGGACGCGGAGACCAGCGTCAACAAGGAAATCGGCATCGAATGGGCGCCGGACAGCGGCTACCACGCCTCGCTGACCTACTTCCACAACGACTACAAGAACAAGATCCAGTCCGGCTTCGTGCCCGTCGGCACCACGTCCTGCACCAGCGCCGGCGTGTGCTCTTGGGTCTTCAAGTGGGAGAACGCGCCCAAGGCCGTGGTGCGGGGCCTGGAGGGCAACCTCAACATCCCGCTGCTGGGCGAGCGCGGCGACGTGCTCAAGTGGAACACCAACGTCACCTACATGATCGAGAACAAGAACAAGGAGACCGACCAGCCGCTGTCGGTGATTCCCGAGTACACGATCAATACCTCGCTGGACTGGCGCGCGACCGAGAACCTGACGTTGCTGCTGACCGGCACGTTCTACGGCGAGCAGGAGCCCGCCCTCAACAACGTCAACAACGACGACCGCTGCGAGGGCGCCACCGCCGCCGCCTGCGACCTGCTGCGGCAGAAGCGCAAGCCCTACGAGATCTGGGGCGTGAGCGCACGCTACCGCATCACCCCGAAGATCAGCCTCGGTGCCGGCGTCAACAACCTGCTCGACAAGCGCCTGTTCCGCGAGGCCAACAGCAGCGGTGCCGGCGCGGCCACCTACAACGAGCCCGGGCGCGCCTACTGGGCTACGCTCAACTTCGGGTTCTGATGCGGGGCGTCGAGTGAAGCCATCCGTTCCACGCAATCGCCGCAGGGGCAGGGACATCGCGTCCCTGCCCCTGCTGTCGGGTGTGCTGGCATTGTCGCTGCTGTCCGCCTCGCCGCAGGCGCTGGCGCAGCGGCGCGACTTCCAGCGCGAGATCGGCCCCACCGTGGCCGAGCACACCGCCGCGCAGTACCGCTTCGAGCGCTTCGTCGTCAGCAGTGCCGATGGCACGCGCAGCTGGCGCGTCAACCTGGGTATTCCCAAGGCGGCGGCGCCGGCCGGCGGCTTCCCCTCGTTCTGGATGCTCGACGGCAATGCGGCGCTGATGGAATTCGACGACGCGCTGCTGGACGAGCTGGCCCAGGCGCGTGCGCAGGTGCTGGTGTTCATCGGCTACGACAACCAGAAGCGCGTGGACACCGCCGCGCGCACCCGCGACTACACGCCGGTGGCGGCGCTGCGCGGCGAGGGCGAACAGGCCGCGCTGGCCGGCGGCGGCGCGGCGGAGTTCCTCGATGCCATCCAGACGCTGATCCGGCCCGAGGTGGAGCGGCGCGCCCCGCTCGATGCACGGCAGCGCGCGCTGTGGGGACACTCGTTCGGCGGGCTGTTCACGCTGCACGCGCTGTATGCCGGCGACGGCGCCTTCGCCACCTATGCGCCGGCCAGCCCGTCGCTGTGGTGGGCCGAGGGCTACCTGCTGGGCGAGCCGGAGCGGCGCTTCCTCGCCGACCACGCCGATGCGCGCGCGCGCGTGCTGGTGATGCTCGGCGGCGGCGAGCGCCATCCCGAGCAGGCCGGCCGCGAGGCCGGCGATCCGCGCCGGGCCGCGCACCTGCGCTGCGTGGCCTGCGTGCCGTCGGACTCGGCATTCCAGCTGTCCGAACGGCTGCGCGCGCTGCCCGGGCTGGACGTCGAGTACCGCGAATTTCCCGGCCTGGGGCACGGGCCGATGCTGCGCGCCTCGCTGCTGTACGCGCTGCACGTGGTGGCCGGCATCCCCGACCACAGCGGCGATGCGCGATCATGAGCGCAGACGGCCGCGGCGAAGGCCGGGACTATGCGGTCGATGTCGCCTACCCCGGACGTTTCCATCGTGAGACCATGCCGGGCTGGCTGCACGCGGTGGCCATCGCCCTGGGCCGGCACGCGCCTGATCCGGCCCGCGCCTTCCGCCAGGCCGAACTCGGCTGCGGCGACGGCCTGAACCTGGTGGTGGCCGCGGCGCTGCACCCGCACGGCGAGTTCGTCGGCCTGGACCTGGACCCTGCGCACATCGCCGCCGCGCGCGCACTGGCCGCCGCCGTGGGATTGGACAACGTGCGCTTCGTGCACGGCGATGTGGCCGATCCGTCCGCCGCACTGGCGCGCGGCAGCTTCGACTTCGTGGTCAGCCACGGCATGTGGTCGTGGATTGCCGATGCCACGCGCCAGGCCGCCACCGCACTGGCGGTGGACCTGCTGCGCCCCGGCGGACTGGCCATGGTCAGCTACATGAGCCATCCCGGCGCCTCGGTGCTGGCCGCGCTGCAGCGCCTGCTGCGCGAGTACGCCGCCGGTTGCGCCGGCGATGCCGGTGAGCGCGCAGCGCAGGCGCTGGCGTTCGCCCGCCGCCTGGCCGCGGCCGGTTCCGGGCTGTTCGCCGAGCATCCCGGGCTGGCGCGCCAGCTGCAGGCGATGATGGCCGAATCGCCGCAGCAACTGGCGCACGAGTTCCTCGCCGGGCACTGGCAGCCGCTGCACGCGGCCGAGGTCATGCGGGCGTTCGCCGACGCCGGCGCCGAGTGGATCGGCAGCGCCACGCCGATCGAGAACATCGACGCGCTGTCGGTGCCGGGCAATGCGCTGCCGCTGCTGCGCGAGGCGACCACGCCGGCGCTGGCCGAGACCGTGCGCGATGCCGCGCGCCACCAGAGCCTGCGCCGCGACCTGTTCCAGCGCGGCGGCGCCGCCCTCGACACCACCGCGCACCTGGCCGCGCTGGATGCGCTGACGTGGATCGCCGCGCCGGGGTCGCCGCCCGCCGGTGGGCTGGTGCTCGATACCCGCATCGGCCCGGTGCAGGTGCCGGCCGAGCTGTGCGGTCCGCTGCTGCGGCGTCTGGCGCAGGGACCGGCAACGCATGCCGAGCTGCGCCGGTTGGCTCCGTTCGCGCAGCGACCGGACGTACTCAACCAGGTCACCCAGGCGCTGCTGTGGGCCGGCAGCATCCACCCGCAGGCCGCTGCCGCCGACGGGTCCGGTGCCAACGCCGCACTGCAGCGGTGCCTGGACGCACGTCCGGCTCCGCGCTGGCGGCCATGGCCGCAGGCCGGAAGCGCACTGCCGCAACCGGCCGTGCCCCCGCATTGACCGTGGACCGCACCGCCGCTGTTCGTTCCATCTCCCGTCGCCAAGGCAGCTCCTCATCCCAGGCAGATCGCAACGGCGCTTCCGGCGCCCCTTGAAGAGGTTCCAACCATGAAACTCCGTTCTTACGCTTCACCTTCCTCCCGGTGGCTGAGCACGTCCCTGCTGGGACTGGCGCTGGCCGGCTGCATCGGCACGGCGCTGGCGCAGCAGGCGCCCGGCCGCGGCGGCCCGTCCGGCCCGGCGGTGCGCGTCACCGCGCCGGTGGTGCTGGCCGGTGCGACCGTCGAGGTGGCCGGTACCGGCTTCAAGCCGGGCCAGAAGATCACCCTGTCCGCCGGCGCAACCCCGCTCAACGCCCAGCCCTACGTCGC
>JAFADB010000193.1 GCA_023425225.1 Pseudomonadota bacterium | reverse complement strand
AGGTCGGCAAGCAGCTGCGCAAGCTGGCCACCGGCATCCCCAACCTCAAGCTGCTGGTGCTGACCGGCGGCATGCCGCTGGGTCCGCAGCTGGCCTCGCTGGAGGCGCACGACCCGCAGGTGGTGGTAGGCACGCCCGGGCGCATCCAGGAACTGGCGCGCAAGCGGGCGCTGCACCTGGGCGGAGTGAAGACGCTGGTGCTGGACGAGGCCGACCGCATGCTCGACATGGGCTTCGAGGAACCGATCCGCGAGATCGCCGGGCGCACCGCCAAGGACCGCCAGAGCCTGCTGTTCTCGGCCACCTTCCCCGAACCGATCCGCGCGCTGGCGCGGCAGCTGCTGCACGAGCCGGTGGAAGTCACCGTCGAAGGCGGCGACAGCGCGCCGGTGATCGAGCAATTGTTCTTCGAGGTGGAACCGGCGCACCGGCAGAAGGCGGTGGCCGGGCTGCTGCTGCGGCACGCGCCGGAATCGGCGGTGGTGTTCTGCAACACACGCAAGGACGTGGACGAGGTGGCCAACTCGCTGCAGCAGTTCGGCTTCTCCGCCCTCGCCCTGCACGGCGATATGGAGCAGCGCGACCGCGACGAGGTACTGCTGCGCCTGGCCAACCGCAGCTGCAACGTGCTGGTGGCCAGCGACGTGGCCGCGCGCGGGCTGGACGTGGCCGACCTGGCCGCGGTGGTGAACTACGAGCTGCCCACCGACGCGCAGACCTACCGCCACCGTATCGGCCGCACCGGCCGCGCCGGCAAGCCCGGACTGGCGCTGAGCCTGGCCACGCCGCGCGAGATGCCACGGGCGCAGGTCATCGAGGCCGAACTGGAACGGCCGCTGGCCTGGTCGCGCTCGCCGCTGGCCACCGGCAAGCCGCCGCAGCTTCCACAGGCGGCGATGACCACCTTGCGCATCGATGGCGGCAAGACCGACAAGCTGCGCGCCGGCGACATCCTCGGCGCGCTCACCGGCGAGGCCGGCCTGCCCGGCAAGGCCATCGGCAGGATCGACATCTTCGCAACCCGCTCCTACGTGGCGGTGGCGCGGGCGCAGGCGGACAAGGCGCTGCAGCGGCTGGAGGCCGGCAAGATCAAGGGCCGGCGCTTCCGCGTGCGCAGGCTTTGATCTCATCGCGCAGCCATGGGCACAACGTGCAGGAGCGACACCACGTGGCCTCCAGCCATCAGTGATCCGCACCCAATCGGCGCCGAGTGTTGGCAATCAAGGCCCCTCTCCCATCGGGGCGAGAAGGCACGGCGTGCGCGCCACTGGCGCGCGTGCCTTGGAGCGCCCGCGCCGCTGGCGCGGGCCCGGGCGCGCAGCGGGAGTTGGGGGCTGGCCACACAAGGCTTCGCCCGTACCCTGATCCGCCCCTTCGCGGCACCCCCGCCTTCGCTGGGGCGGGCTCTTCTACCGTTGGGAGAAGGGAACTGACACTCGACGCCAATCGAGGTACTGGCAAAGCCATCCTGACTGATGGTCCGGAGGCCACGTAACGTCGCTCCTACCGTCTTCCCTGCGGGAACAGGAAACGCAGGCCACGCACATCGACGGCGACCGCGCGCGAATCGGCGATGCGCCGCGCATGGCCCAGCGCGAACAGGCGCTGCAGCACCGCCGCACCGAGGCTGCCGGCGAGATGGTCGCGGCGTTCGCTCCAGTCCAGGCAGCCCCGGCACAGCGGCCGCCGCGCCTGGCGCAACGCGGCCACGTCGATGCCGGCATTGCCGCACCAGGCCAGCCCGGCCTCGGTCAGCGCCAGTTCCTGGCCCATGACGGCCTGCAGGCAGCCGCTCGCGCGCATCGCCTCCAGCCACTCCACCGCCAGCTCGCCGGCCAGGTGGTCGTAGCAGACCCGCGCCCGCCGCAACGCCGCGTCCGCCGGCCCGGTGCGCCGTGCGACGGGAACCGGAACCGCGCCGAGCAGTGTTTCCAGCACCGCGGCCACCTCCGCCCCGGCCAGGCGGAAGTAGCGGTGGCGGCCCTGCCTGACCACCTGCAGCAATCCGGCCTCGGTCAGCCGCGCCAGGTGGCTGCTGGCCGTCGATGCCGAGACCTCGGCATCCAGCGCCAGCTCGCTGGCGGTGCGTGCCTGCCCGCCCTGCAGCGCCATCAGCATGCGGCTGCGGGAGGCGTCGCCGATCAGCGAGGCGATGCGGGACAGGCTGGCGGCGTCGGACATGCTTCGATGCTAGTCGAAGCATCGCCGCCAGGCGATGGCTAGCCTTCGTCCTCCACAAGCGGAGGAAACACGATGAGCCACGCCCTGCACCATTACGGCCTGCGGATCGTCTGGGACGGCGACGCCGGCGGCGGCACCCGCCGCTATGACGGTTACCGCCGCGACTACCGCATCCTGGCCAACGGCAAGCCCGAGCTGGCCGGCAGCGCCGATCCGGCCTTCCTCGGCGATGCCTCCCGGCACAATCCGGAGGAACTGCTGCTGGCCGCCGTCTCGGCCTGCCACATGTTGTTCTATCTTTCGCTGTGCGCACGCGAAGGCGTGTGCGTGCTGGCCTATGAGGACGCCGCCACGACCACGCTCGACACCCGCGGCGGCGGCGGCATCGGCGCGATCGAGCTCAACCCGCGGGTCGTGGTGAGCGCCGACAGCGATGCCGCGCTGGCGCAGGAACTGCACCGCCGCGCGCACCAGAGCTGCTTCATCGCCAACGCCTGCCGTGTGCCGGTACGGCACAGCGCGCACGTCGCCCGTGCGGGCGCCATGCAAGGGGCGGACGCATGAAGGACCTGTCCATCCTGCTGCCCGACCGCCCCGGGAACCTGGCGGCCATGGCCAGGGCGCTGGGCGAGGCCGGCATCAGCATCGAAGGCGGTGGCGCCTGGGTCGCCGACGGCGGCGGACTGGCGCATTTCCTGTTCCGTTCCGACGACCCAGCGTCCCAGGTACTGGAGGCGCACGGGTTCAACGTCGTCGCCGAACGCGAGGCGATCCTGCTGCGCCTGGACCAGGACCGCCCCGGCCAGCTGGCGGAACTGTGCGGGCGCATGGCGCAGGCCGGCGTCAACATCCAGGTGCAATACAGCGACCACGACCACCAGCTGGTGCTGGTGGTGGACAGGCCCGAGGTCGGGCATGCCGTGGCGCGCGACTGGATGCGGGAGCGGGAGCGGCGATCGGGCACGGCCTGATCCCTGCACCGGCGCGATAACGGCATCCATCGCGTCGCCGGCATGCAAGCATGTCGTCCCCGCGCAGCGGCTGGGTACCGCGCAACGTTCCCACCGCTTCTGCCGCAATGCGGGCGCAAGGCCCGGGATCGGCTTGCGCGCGCTGCTGTCCGTGAAAGCTTCGCCGCTGCGATGCACAACGTCTGGCACGCGGCGCTCCGGCCGTGCCGGGCGGCATCGAAACTCGAATCGAGGCTTGCTGACCAAACCTTGGCCCCTCGTCATCCCCGCGCAAGCGGGAAGCGCGTTACTGCGGCCCGGGGCGCTTCGCCACAGCCGAATGGGCGGTCAGGGCCGATCATTCAGGGCGGTTCGTGCGGGCCACGGCAACCTCCATGGCTGCCGCGTGCGCGGGAGCGACGACCGCGCGCTTCCACGGGCATTGGCGAGCGCGACGATTCCTACATTGCCTTCCTCGCCACGGCTGGAAAGCACTGTCGCCCGGGCATCGACCGTGCGTGAACGCCGGTGCGTCCACAATCGCGGTTGCGGACGCATGTGGCGATGGTGCAGGCCCCGGCCCGCCCGAACGCCGGCGCGTCCGTTCCCTTGCACAGGAGGCACCATGTCCACTTCCTCTTCCCTGGCCGCGCGCTCGGGCCAGTTCCTGATCGGCGGCGACCTGCAGGTCAACCGCCTCGGCTTCGGCGCCATGCGCATCACCGGCCCCGGCATCTGGGGCGATCCGCCCGACCGCGACGAGGCGCTGCGCACGCTGAAGCGCCTGCCCGAGCTGGGCATCGACTTCATCGACACCGCCGATTCGTACGGCCCGGACGTGTCCGAGCCGCTGATCCGCGAGGCGCTGCATCCCTACAGGAACATCGTGGTCGCCACCAAGGGCGGCCTCACCCGCACCGGCCCGGACGCGTGGCCGCCGGTGGGCCGGCCCGAGTACCTGATCCAGCAGGCCTACAAGAGCCTGCGCCACCTGGGCGTGGAGCGCATCGACCTGTGGCAGCTGCACCGCATCGATTCCAAGGTGCCGCGCGCCGAGCAGTTCGACGCGATCAGGCTGCTGCTGGACAAGGGCATCATCCGCCACGCCGGGCTGAGCGAGGTCTCGGTGGAGGACATCGAGGCGGCGGCCAAGGTGTTCCCGGTGGCCACGGTGCAGAACCGCTACAACCTGGTCGATCGCACCAGCGAGGACGTGCTCGACTACTGCAGCGCCCAAGGCATCGGCTTCATCCCGTGGTTCCCGCTGGCGGCCGGCGAGCTGGCCAAACCGGGCTCGCTGCTGGATGCCATCGCCCAGGCGCATGGTGCCTCGCCCAGCCAGGTGGCGCTGGCCTGGGTGCTCAAGCGCAGCCCGGTGATGCTGCCGATCCCCGGCACCGGCAAGATCGCGCACCTGGAGCAGAACGTGGCGGCGGTCGATATCGCGCTGTCGGACGAGGAGTTCGCCGCACTCGACAAGGAAGGCGGCGCCGAGTACGAACGCAAGCAGGCCGAGGCCGGTTCGACCGCAGCCTAGGGCGGCATCCGCTCCACACCGCGCCAGCCTGCCCTGTGCACCGGCGCGGTGGCACTGCCGAGCCTTTACCGTGGGAGCGGTGTGAGCCGCGAGTGGTTTCCTCGGTAAAGCCTCATCGCGGCGCATGCCGCTCCCACCACGGGCTCTGCAGCCGCCTTCCTGTTGCGCGAAAGCGATCCAGCCGGCGATGCGGCTCTCAGTAGCGCAGCGTCGCCAGCAGCGGCAGCTGCGGATCCCAGCGCTTGCGCCCTTCCAGCGCCTGCAGTTCCACCAGCACCGCCGCGCCCACCACTTCGGCCTGCAACTGCCTGGCCAGCGACAGCGCGGCATCCAGGGTGCCGCCGGTGGCCAGCACGTCGTCGACGATCAGCACACGCGCGCCGGGCTCCAGCGCATCGGCGTGCACCTCGAGCACGTTGCTGCCGTACTCCAGCGCGTACGCCTGGCGCAGGACGTGGCCCGGCAGCTTGCCGGGCTTGCGCACCGGCACGAAACCGGTGCGCAGCTCATGCGCCAGCGCGGCGCCGAGGATGAAGCCGCGCGACTCGATGCCCATCACCGCGTCCAGCGGCGTCTGCCGCCACGGCTTGGCCATCGCGTCGATGGCCGAGGCGAAGTCCGGGCCGTCGGCCAGCAGCGGGGTGATGTCCTTGAACAGGATGCCCGGCTTGGGGAAGTCGGCGATGTCGCGGATGCGGGCCGACCAGTCGGCCGGGGAGGATTCGCCGTCGCAGGCGCAGCAGGTGGATTCGGTCATGTCCGGATCATTCACGGGAACGGGCAAGGGTTGCAAGGCGCAGGGCGGCTCAGGAACTGCACGAGAGCATCGAGCAGCCGGCGCGCTCGCGTGCCCAGTCCGGGCGGCGGGCGGCATACGCCTCGCGTCCGGGCTGGTCGTCATAGGGATGCCGCAGCACCTCGAGCAGTTCGCCGATGCCGGCCTCATCCCCTTGTTCGGCGCGGTCGATGGCCTGCTGCAGCAGGTAGTTGCGCGGCACATAGCGCGGGTTGGCCCGGCGCATGCGCTCGCGCCGCACGGCGGGATCGAGCGGGTCCTCGCGCAGGCGCGCGGCGTAGCGCAGCCACCAGCCGTCGAGCACCGGCAGCGCTGCCTCGCGCCTGCCCGGATCGTAGAAGGCGGCATCGAGCGCGGCGAAGTCCGGCCGTTCGGGATCGATGTCCATCAGCGCACGGAACAGCAGCGTCATGTCCACCTGCGCCACGTGCATCCACGACTGCAGCTCGGCCATCAGCGCGACATCGGCATCGCCGGCCACCGCCAGCCCGAGCTTGCCGGCCACGACCTCGCGCTCGGCCCGCGCATGGGCGGCGAGATAGCGCTCCAGGCCGGCGCGCAGCGGCTGCACGTCGCCGAACAGCGGCGCCAGCGCCTGCGCGAGCCGGCCCAGGTTCCAGTGCGCCACCTGCGGCTGCCAGCCGAAACGGTAGCGGCGGCGCTGCGCATCGGTGGTATTGGGGGTCCAGTCCGGGTCGTAGTCGTCGATCCAGCCGTAGGGGCCGTAGTCCAGCGTCAGCCCCAGGATCGACATGTTGTCGGTGTTCATCACCCCATGCACGAACCCCACCCGCATCCATTGCGCCACCATCGACGCGGTGCGCTCGCACACCTGCGCGAACCAGTCGCCGTACAGCGATTCGCCCTGCCCGCGCAGTTCGGGAAAGTCGCGGGCGATGGTGAAGTCGGCCAGCTGCCGCAGCAGCGCCACATCGCCGCGCGAAGTGGGCAGCTCGAAGCTGCCGAAGCGCACGAACGAGGGCGCCGCCCGGCACACGATGGCGCCCGGCTCGGCCTGCGGATGGCCGTCGTAGAACATGTCGCGCACCACCGGCTCGCCGCTGCCGACCAGGCACAGCGCGCGCGTGGTCGGCACGCCCAGGTGGTGCATGGCCTCACTGCAGACGAACTCGCGGATCGACGAGCGCAGCACCGCGCGGCCATCGGCGCCACGTGAGTACGGGGTGGTGCCGGCCCCCTTGAGCTGCAGCTCCCAGCGCCGGCCGTCGGCGGCGACCGCCTCGCCCAGCGAGATCGCGCGGCCATCGCCCAGTTGCCCGGCCCACTGCCCGAACTGATGGCCGCCGTAGTTCGCCGCCCACGGCTGCATGCCCGGGTACAGCGCGTTGCCGGCAAACACCTGCGCGAACAGCGGATCGGCGATGTCGGCCGCGCCGAAGCCCAGCGCATCGGCCATTTCCCGCGAGTAGGCGATCAGCCGCGGCGCGGCCACCGGCGTCGGCGAAACCTGCGACCACAACGCGCCCTCGACCTGGCGCGGTTGCTGGCTTCCCTGTTCGCCCGGCAGCTCGCCGATGAAGCGGTTGTCGAAGCGCAGCGCCATCAGCTCGATGCGCCGAGCAGTTCGAACGGTCCGCCCTGGCGCAGCGCACGCTGGAAGGCGGGACGCTGGCCGATACGCTGCAGGAAACCGGCCAGGTTCGGATGACTGTCCAGGCCGCCGCCGCGCGCGGCCGCGGCCTGCACCGGGAAGCTCATCTGGATGTCGGCCGCGGTGAAGCGCTCACCGGCGAACCAGCCGGTCGCCGCCAGCTCGCGCTCCATCCAGTCCAGGTGCAGGCGCAGCTGCGGGCCGACGAAGGCCTTCATCGCCTTGTCGACGATGGCGCGGGCAACCGGCCGGGCGAAGAACGGCATCGGTGCAGTGCGGATGCGCCCGAACACCAGCGTCATCAGCAGCGGCGGCATCGCCGAACCCTCGGCATAGTGGAGCCAGTAGCGGAACTTCAGCCGCTCGGGCGCATCCACCGGCTGCGGCGTGGGCGAGAAGCGCCGCTCGCTGTCGTAGCGGTCGCACAGGTAGTCGATGATCGCACCCGACTCGGCCAGCACGTGGCCGTCATCGACCAGCACCGGCGACTTGCCCAGCGGGTGGATCGCACGCAGTTCCGGCGGCGCCAGCAGCGTGTCCGGGTCGCGCGCATAGCGCTGGATGCGATAGGGCAGCTGCAGTTCCTCGAGCAGCCACAGCACGCGCTGCGAGCGGGAGTTTTCCAGGTGGTGGACCGTGATCATGCGGCAGGGGCCGGTTGCCATGCGAGCCGCACATGGTAACGGCCGGCGATGAACAGGCCTTGCCGATCATCGGCCGCGCCGGTTCCACAAAAGAAAACGCCGGGAGCTTGCGCCCCCGGCGTTCGGACCATCCTGCGATGGCCGCGGCAATTAAACCGGCTGAACCTGGTCAGCCTGCATGCCCTTCTGGCCCTGGACGGCGACGAAGGTCACCTTCTGGCCTTCCTGCAGCGACTTGAAGCCGGTGCCCTGGATCGCGCGGAAATGCACGAACAGGTCCGGGCCGCTTTCCGGGGTGATGAAGCCGAAGCCCTTGGCGTCGTTGAACCACTTGACGGTACCGGTCTGGCGATCAGACATTTTTACTAACTCCTGAAACAAAGGTTGGAATATCGCAGCCACCGCACACGCGGGGCCGGACTGAGTTGCAGGCGTTGGTAAAGCGGAACGATGAAGCGGATCAAACGATCTGCTGCACCAGGCCACGATTCACGGTGACCCTAGCAAACACAGTGGATCGAACAATACGCGGGTTGATGCGGAAAAGCGAACATTTTTTATTTACGGGCACTGAACGGAATTGCCCGCCGCCCGCCGGATGCCGCGCGGAAGCCCCGACCACTTATGATGGCCGCCCCTCAAGAACCCCACCACGATGGCCCTGACCGCCACGATCCGCAAGGCGGACCTGCAAATCAGCGACATGGACCGCGGCTACTACGCCGCCCACGCGCTCACCCTGGCCCAGCACCCCTCCGAGACCGACCAGCGCCTGATGGTGCGCCTGCTGGCGTTCGCGCTGGAGGCCGACGAGCGCCTGGAGTTCGGCAAGGGCCTGAGCAGCGACGACGAGCCGGACCTGTGGCGGCGCGACTACACCGGCGCGATCGAGCAGTGGATCGAGGTCGGCCAGCCGGACGAGGCGCGCATCCGCAAGGCCTGCGGCCGCGCCCGCCAGGTGCTGGTGGTCAACTACGGCGGCCGCGCCGCCGACCTGTGGTGGGACCGGAACCGCCCGGCACTGTCGCGGCTGAAGCCGTTGAAGGTGATCGACCTGCCCGCCGAGACCGTGGCCGCGCTGGGCGAACTGGCCGCGCGCAGCATGCGCCTGGACGTGATGGTGCAGGACGGCGAGGTGCAGGTGCTCGGCGACGACTCCGCGCTGGCGTTCGTGCCGGTGGTCCGCTACGACGGCGGCGCATGACCGAAGGCTGCGACGTCCTGGTGATCGGCGCCGGCGCGGCCGGGCTGATGTGCGCGGCCACCGCCGGCCAGCGCGGACGCCGGGTGCAGGTGATCGACCATGCCAACAAGGTCGGCAAGAAGATCCTGATGTCCGGCGGCGGCCGCTGCAATTTCACCAATACCGGCACCGGGCCGGGCAACTTCCTCTCGGCCAACCCGCATTTCTGCAAGTCGGCGCTGGCGCGCTACACCCCGGCCGATTTCCTCGCGCTGGTCGAGCGCCATGGCATCGCCTGGCACGAGAAGGAACTGGGCCAGCTGTTCTGCGACATCTCATCCAAGCTGATCGTGCGCATGCTGGTGGACGAATGCCAGGCGGCCGGCGTGCAGATCCGCACCCATTGCGACATCCAGTCCATCGAGCGCGGCGCCGACGGCTTCGCCGTGCAGACCTCGCTGGGCCGGTTGCAGGCGCAGTCGCTGGTGGTGGCCAGCGGCGGGCTGTCGATCCCGAGCATGGGCGCCAGCGGCTTCGGCTACGAGCTGGCGCGCCGCTTCGGCCATGAGGTACTCCCCACCCGTGCCGCGCTGGTGCCGCTGACCCTCAGCGGCAGGCACCAGCAGCGCCTGCAGGACCTGGCCGGCGTCGCCCTGCCGGTGGAGGCACGCTGCAACGGCACCAGCTTCCGCAACTCCATGCTGATCACCCACCGCGGCGTCAGCGGTCCGGCGATCCTGCAGATCTCCTCGTACTGGCAGCCCGGCGACGACCTGCGCCTGGACCTGCTGCCCGGCCGCGACGCGCTGGCCTGGCTGCAGCGGCAAAAGCGCGAGCGCGGCGCCGCGGAACTGCGCACCATGCTGTCCGAGGCGATCCCGCGCCGCTTCGCGCTGCGCCTGTGCGAGCACTGGCTGCCGGACAAGCCGCTGCGCCAGCTCGACGAGCGCGAACTGCGGCAGGCGGCGGCGACGCTGTCGGACTGGCCGCTGGTGGCCAGCGGCAGCGAGGGCTACCGCACCGCCGAGGTGACGCTGGGCGGCGTGTCCACCGACCAGGTCTCGTCCGCAACCATGGAATCGCGCAAGGTGCCGGGCCTGTACTTCGTCGGCGAGGTGCTCGACGTCACCGGCTGGCTGGGCGGCTACAACTTCCAGTGGGCCTGGGCCTCGGGCCATGCCGCCGGCCAGGCGGCCTGACGCGGCCAAGCTGCGACCGCCTGCTCGTCCCGCGGCCGCGGTCGTGGACGCCGCCTGCGGCCTTCGTGTATTAAACGGCGGAATCCGGAGTCCTGAATGCATAACGACATAACCATCCGCCTGATGATCGTGGACGACAACGCCGGCGACGCCGAGGCGATGGTCAGCACGCTGCGCAACGGCGGCATCGCGGTCCGCCCGGCGCGGCCGCAGAGTCCGCAGGAGATGGCCCTGATGCTCTCCGGCCAGCCGATCGACCTGGTGCTGGCCGCGCACGCCCACAGCCTGCCGCTGCCGCTGGTGCTGCAGTCGGTCAGCGCCAGCGGCAAGGACATCCCGGTCATCCTGGTGACCGACACCATCGACGAGCGCGTGTGGGCCGACACCCTCGCCAGCGGCGTGCGCCGCATCGTGCTGCGCCAGCGTCCGGAGCTGCTGCCGGCGATCGTCACCGCCGAATGGACCGACCTGGAAGCACGCCGCGGCCTGCGCCGGATCGAGGCGCAGATGCGCGAGGTGGAACGCCGCTGCGATGCGCTGATCGCCTCCTCGCGCGACCCCATCGCCTACATCCACGAAGGCATGCACATCCGCGCCAACGACGCCTACCTGGAGATGTTCGGGTTCGAGTCGTTCGAGGACGTGGAGGGCCTGTCGCTGCTGGACCTGATCGCACCGCAGCACGTGGAGGGCTTCAAGCAGCTGCTCAAGTCGCTGAGCAAGGGCGAGGCGCCGCCGCCGCAGTACCAGGTGGATGCGCGCAGCCTGGAGGGCGAGACGTTCCCGGCGACGATGGAGTTCGCCACCGCCAGCTACGAGGGCGAGCCCTGCGTGCAGGTGGTGTTCCGCCGCCGCGAGGAGTTCGATCCCGAACTGGCGCGCGAGGTCGAGGACCTGCGCCAGCGCGACCAGGTCACCGGCCTGCTCAACCGGCCGACCTTCATGGCCTCGCTGGAGGCGGCGGTGGCCCAGGTCGGGCGCAGCGAAGGCCAGTTCGGCTTCCTGCTGATCGAGCCGGACCACTACGCCCGCTTGCTGCCCGACATCGGCCTGGATTCGGCCGACGCGCTGATTGCGGCGATGGCCGGCTACCTGGCCCAGCTCATCGGCGACGGCCCCAAGGTCGCGCGCTTCGGCGAGAACAGCTTCGCGGTGCTGCTGCAGGGCCAGCATGCACAGACCCAGGCGCTGGCCGAACGCATCCGCGCCGGCTTCGCCTCGCATGTGTTCAGCATCGGCGAGCGCTCGGCCACGGTGACCATCAGCATCGGCGGGGTGCAGATCGGCGAGAAGATCGCCAGCGTCGGCCAGGTGCTGGCGCGCGCCAATGAAAGCGTGCAATCGACCGTCGAACTGGGCGGCAACGGCGTGCACATCTTCGACCCCGGCGCCGCCGACCGCGCCGAGGAGGAGCGCATCCGTCACTGGCTGGTGCGCATCCGCGAGGCGCTGGCCGGCGAGGGCCTGCTGCTGCATTTCCAGCCGGTGATGACGCTGGCCGGCGAGGCGCGCGAGCTGTACGAGACCTACCTGCGCATGGACAGCAACGGCGAGGCGGTCAGCACCGCCATGCTGATGGGCATCGCCCAGGAGCATGGGCTGATGCCGGAGATCGACCGCTGGGTGGTGGCCCATGCCATCGCGGCGCTGGGCGAACGCCAGCGTGCCGGCCATGCCACCAGCCTGCTGGTGAAGGTGAGCCCGGAATCGTTCAACGATCCGATGATGATCTCGCTGATCCGCAGTTCGCTGGCAGCCCACGGCGTGCCCGGCGAGCGCCTGTGGCTGCAGACGCCCGAGGCCAAGGTATTCACCCACCTGCGCAACGCCCAGCAGTTCCTGGCCGACACCTCGGCGCTGGGATGCAGGATGGGGCTGGAGCAGTTCGGCTCCGGCCTGGATTCGTTCCAGCTGCTGGCACATTTCCAGCCGGCCTTCCTCAAGCTCGACCGCGGCTTCACCAGCGACCTGGCGCTGGCCAAGGAGCACCAGGCCAAGATCCAGGAGATCACCGAACGTGCGCACGAATCGGGCATCGGCGTGATCGCCGAGTTCGTCAGCGACCCGGCCACGATGAGCCTGCTGTTCAGTGCCGGCGTGGACTACGTGGAAGGCGAGTTCGTCGGCCTGGCCGGGCCGGCGATGAACTTCGAGTTCTGATGCGCGAAGCCCGCCTTGCGGCGGGCTTCGATCGGCCGTGGGAAACCGCGGCGATGCGTCAGACGACGGTCGAGTTCGCCGCCCGCAGCGCGGCGATGCGCTCGGGCAGCGGCGGATGGCTCAGGAACAGCTTGCGCAGGCCCTGGCCCATGCCGCCGGCGATGCCGAACGCCTCCACCTGTGCCGGCAGCGTGCTCTGGCCGTGGTTGAGCTGCAGCCGCTCCAGCGCGGCGATCATCTTGTTGCGCCCGGCCAGCCGCGCGCCGCCGGCGTCGGCGCGGAACTCGCGGTAGCGCGAGAACCACATCGCGATCATGGTCGCGAACAGGCCGAACACCATCTCCAGCACGAACACGATGATGTAGTAGGCGAAGCCGCGGCTACCGCCGTTGTCGCGGTTGCCGGACAGGTAGCTGTCGATCACCCCGCCAACCACCCGCGCCAGCACGATCACGAAGGTGTTGAGCACTCCCTGCAGCAGCGCCATGGTCACCATGTCGCCGTTGGCGACGTGGCTGATCTCGTGACCCAGCACCGCCTCGGCCTCGTCCTCGCTCATGTTGTGCAGCAGGCCGGTGGACACGGCCACCAGCGCGTTGTTGCGGTTGGCGCCGGTGGCGAAGGCGTTGATCTCCGGGCCGTCGTAGACCGCCACCTCGGGCATGCCGATGCCGGCCATGCGCGCCTGCCGCTCGACCGTGGCCAGCAGCCAGCGCTCGGTCTGGTTGCGCGGCTCGGTGATGACCTGCGCGCCGGTGGAGCGCTTGGCCATGTACTTGGACAGCAGCAGCGAGATCAGCGAACCGCCGAAGCCGAAGATCGCCGCCATCACCAGCAGCCCGCTCATCTGCGCAGGATTGACGCCCAGCAGCGACATCACGATCCCCGCCAGGATCAGCACGGCGAAGTTGGTGGCCAGGAACAGGAAGATGCGGTTGAACATGGGGAGGCTCTTCTCCAGCGAAGACGGACGGACTGGCCACCAATCTGGCGCCCGGACAGGTTGAATTCAAGTTGCAACCTGACCGAGGATTCAGCCATTCATGGATACCACGCATTATCGCGGGCGCTTCGCGCCCTCGCCCACCGGCCCGCTGCATTTCGGCTCGCTGCTGGCCGCACTCGGCAGCTGGCTGCTGGCGCGCCATGCCGGCGGCCGCTGGCTGGTGCGCATCGAGGACGTGGATCGCGGCCGCGAGGTGCCCGGCGCGGCCCGGGACCAGCTCGAGACGCTGGCCGCGTTCGGCCTGCAGTCGGACGAACCGGTGCTGTGGCAGAGCCGGCGCGGCGAGCGCTACCGCGAATTGCTGCAGCAGCTGCTGCAGCATGGACAGGCGTTCCCATGCAGTTGCAGCCGCAGCGAACTGGCCGCCGCCGGCGGCATCCACCACCGCTGCGTGGCGGCCGCGGCACGCGACCGGCCGGCGGTGCGGCTGAGGGTCCCGTCCGGCAGCGTGCTGGCCTTCGACGACCTGCTGCGCGGGCGGCAATGCCAGGACGTCCACGCCGAGGTCGGCGACTTCGTGCTGCTGCGCGCCGACGGCTGCTGGGCCTACCAGCTGGCGGTGGTGGCCGACGATGCCGACCAGGGCATCACCGACGTGGTGCGCGGCGCCGACCTGCTCGACTCCACCGCGCGCCAGATCCTGCTGCAGCGCACCCTGGGCCTACCGACCCCGCGCTACCTGCACCTGCCGCTGGTGACCGATGCCGGGGGCCACAAGCTGTCCAAGTCGATGGCCTCGCTGCCGCTGGACCGCGAGGCCCCGCTGCCCGCACTGGCGCTGGCCTGGCGTGCGCTGGGGCAGGCCCCGGCAGCGATCACCGGCACCGCCACGCCGCAGGCGATGCTGCAGTCCATGCTGCGGCACTTCGATCCGGCGCTAATTCCCCGCCGCAGCATTCCATTCGGTCCGCTGCAGGCCTCCGACGCGGTAGCATGACCGCCATTCCATTTCCGGCCCTCGCCCCTTGGAGCAAGCGTCCATGACATCTCGCGTCGCACTGGTCACCGGCGGCACCGGAGGCATCGGCACGGCGATCTGCCGGCGCCTGGCCAGCCAGGGCCACCGGGTGGCCACCAACTTCCGCAACGGCGACCACGCCCAGGAATGGCAGCAGCGCATGCGCCAGGAGGGCTTCGAGATCGCCCTGTTCCCCGGCGACGTGGCCGATACCGCATCGGCCGAGGGCCTGGTGCGCGGCGTCGAGCAGGCGCTCGGGCCGGTGGAGATCCTGGTCAACAACGCCGGCATCACCCGCGACACCACCTTCCACCGCATGACCGCCGAGCAGTGGCACGAGGTGGTCAACACCAACCTCAACTCGGTGTTCAACGTGACCCGGCCGGCGATCGAGAGCATGCGCCGGCAGCGCTGGGGACGCATCATCCAGATCAGCTCGATCAACGGCCTCAAGGGCCAGTATGGCCAAGCCAACTACGCCGCGGCCAAGGCCGGCATGCATGGCTTCACCATTTCCCTGGCACGCGAGAACGCCGCCTTCGGCATCACCGTCAACACCATCTCGCCCGGCTACGTGGCCACCGACATGGTGATGGCCGTGCCCGAGGAGGTCCGCGCCAAGATCGTCGCCGACATCCCCACCGGCCGCCTAGGCCGGCCCGAGGAGATCGCCTACGCGGTGGACTTCCTGGTGGCCGAGGAGGCCGCATGGATCACCGGATCCAACCTGGACATCAACGGCGGCCACC
Organism: Pseudomonadota bacterium; assembly: GCA_023425225.1. GTDB lineage: Bacteria > Pseudomonadota > Gammaproteobacteria > Xanthomonadales > Xanthomonadaceae > MMGLT7. The sequence goes on along the minus strand of JAFADB010000193.1, from coordinate 3,568 downwards.
ACATGGGCTGGTGAAGCCCCGCGGCCATCGGCAAGACGCCCTGGGACTCGCCATCCCGCGGACACTGGGTCCTGCGCCCCGCCGCTCCGGGTCCCGGTATGCCTGGCTGGCCATCCGTGCGTGGCGAAGCGCTTCGGCTGCGCAAAGCCCCGGGACGACGACCCGGTCTCTCGTCGGCCGCCCGGCCAAGTACAGGAGAGGCTGGACCATACAGTTTTGCTGCGACCGTGGTGCCCGCCCTGCAAATACCCCGATATTCCATGCTGCGCAGCATTTTTCGGCCCGGCCAGGCCTGAAAATTGGACTTTTGTCCTGTTGCAAGCCCTGTTGCGCTGCGCCATCCTCCGCCCCACACCGTACCGAGCACCCAATGCCATGGCCGATGTCCGCGTCATCAAGAAGTATCCCAACCGGCGTCTGTACGACACCGAGATCTCCAGCTACATCACCATCGAGGACGTGCGCCAGCTGATCATCGACGGCGAGGAATTCGAGGTGCGCGATGCCAAGAGCGGCGACGACCTGACCCGATCGGTCCTGCTGCAGATCATTTCCGACCAGGAGCGCGACGGCGAGCCGCTGCTGTCCACGCAGATGCTCAGCCAGATGATCCGCTTCTACGGCGACTCGCTGCAGGGCTTCATGGGCAACTACCTGGAGCGCAGCATGCAGGTGTTCCTGGACCAGCAGCAGCAGTTCCGCCAGCAGATGGGCAACCTGCTCGGGCAGACGCCTTGGACGATGATGAACCAGCTCACCGAGCGCAACCTGCAGCTGTGGCAGGAGTTCCAGCGCAACTTCGGTGCCGGCTTCGGCCAGGGTGGCAAGGAAGGCGGCGAATCGCCCGCCAGCGGCCCCAACAAGACGCGTTCGCGCTGACCTGTCGGCCAGCGGGACCGCTGCAGGCGCGGCGCCATGTTGCCGCGCTTCGGCAGGATTTCAACGCGGTGGCTGCGCAACGCAGCCGCCGCAGACGCGGGTGACGCGATAGCCCGCCGCGCGCAGGCGTTCCACCAGGCCATCAGGCCCCAGCAGGTGCATCGCGCCCACCACCACCAGCGTGCGGCCCTGCCCCGGCTGCAGCCACTGCCGCAGCGGGACCAGCCAGGCGGTGTTGCGATCGACGTTCATGCGCCGGTACAGCTGCGGATGCCGCGCGCGCATCTGCTTGCCGGTCAGTCGCCACAGCAGGTCGGCATCGCCGCGGCGCCAGGCGGCGTGCAGCTCGCGCGCCTGCGCGGCGTCGGGTTGCGCCTGCTCCAGGGCATCGTCGAGCAACTGCCGCTGTTCCGGCAGGCTCATGCCGTCGAGCAGGGCGATCTGCGACGCCGCGCTTTCCAGTCCGACCACCGGCGTGCCGGCGCGGGCGGCCTGGCGCATGAAATGGCGGTCCAGGCCCAGGTCGGGATCCAGCCCCTGCCGGGCCATCGCCGCCACGCTCTGGTTCAACCCGACGAACCAGAGCTTGAATGCCGACAGCTGCGCCAGGTCCAGTCCCTGCGCCCGCGCCAGATCCTGCAGGCGCTGCCAGCTGGACGGATCCAGGTCGTCCTGCAGGCGGCCGCCGTCGCGGCGGATGGCGGCCCGCAGCATCGCCGCGCCCAGCGTGGCCGGGTCCATCTCCGCCGGATCCAGCTCGAAGGCCACGCGCGTGGACTGGTCGAACGCCTCCTGCACTTCGGGCGCAAGCGGATAGTCGCCAGGTTCGAGCAGGTGGAACGAGCCGAGCAGGTACACCGTCGACCCGCCCTGCCCGGCCGACACCGACCACAGCAGCGGAACCGGCGGCTGCGCCGCCAGCGCGGGGAAGACCGCCAGCCACAGCAGCCAGGCCACCAGCCGCGGCCATGGCCGGCGGCAATGCCGTGCCGAGCCGTTCAATGCGGCTTCCGGTAGTCCTTCTCGCCGGCATCGACCCGCAGGTCCAGCCGGTTCTCCGGCGGCGGCAACGGACAGGTGGCGAACGGCGTGAACGCGCACGGCGGGTTGTAGGCGCGGTTGAAATCGATCGTCACCTCGCCGTCGGCATCCGGCGCCGGCAGGTCGATGTAGCGCCCGGCCGGATAGCTGCCGTGGCCGCTGGTGCGGTCGGCGAAGATCAGGAACAGCTCCCGCCCCGGCTCGCCGGTGGCCTCCAGCCTCCAGGTGCGGCCGTCGCGCTCGAACTCGACCGCGCCGGCGTTGGGCATCTCGGTGGTGATGCCGACGATGTCGACGATCGGCAAAGTCTTGCCGGCGTCGTTGGGCACGTAGCGCGCCTTGATCCGCCAGGACTCGTCCAGTGGCCAGTAGTCCAGGCCGGTGAACTGCGTGCGCGAGGGAGCATCGGCATGCTTGAGCCGCAGCGCGTAGCGGTCGCCGCGGCGGATCAGCGTCAGCAGGCCCTTGCCGTCGTCGAAGCCGATCACGGTAGGTTCCGGATCGCGGTCGCTGTAAAAGCGGATGCGCCCACCCAGCGGCTTGCCGTCCACGGTCAGCGCCGCCCCGCGCTCGGGGGTGAACCAGACGCTGTCGCCTTCGCTGGAGACCATGCCCATCTTCGGCGGCCCCACTTCCAGGCGGATGCCGCTGTCGGCGCTGGAGCCGATGTAGTGCGCCTTGAGCGAGAGCCAGTGCAGGCCGACCAGGCTGGTCCAGCCGTCGGGGGCGATGAGCTCCTGGTAGCGCTCCACCCGCCAGGCCTGGTTGTCGGCCGCGAACGCCGGATCGGGCTGCGATGCCGCGCCCGCCGCCTCGCCTGCCGGCTTGCCGCCGCAGCCGGCCAGCAGCAGCGTGGCCAGCCCCAGTGCGATCCACTTCCCCTTCGTGCCCATCAACGCCCCCGTAGAAACCATCGATCGATCTCGCCCAGGCCGAAATGCGCCCAGGTCGGCCGGCCATGATTGCACTGGCCGGAACGCTCGGTCGCCTCCATGTCGCGCAACAGTGCGTTCATCTCCGGGATCGTCAATCGCCGGTTGGCGCGCACCGCGCCGTGGCAGGCCATGGTCGAGAGCAGCTCGTCGCGCGCACCGGCGATGCGCCGGGTCTGGCCGTGCTCGCGCAGGTCGCCGAGCACGTCGCGCAGCAGCGACTCGGGCTCGGCATGCGCCAGCAGCGCCGGGATGCTGCGCACGTGCAGCGACTGCGGCCCGGCGCGGGTGACCTCGAAGCCGAGGCTAGCCAGGGTGTCGGCCTCGCGCTCGGCGACGTCGGCGTCGCGCTCGCCCACTGCCAGGGTGATCGGCACCAGCAGCGGCTGCGCCTTCAGGCCGATGCCGTCGTGCGCGCTCTTGAGCCGCTCGTAACCGATGCGCTCGTGCGCGGCGTGCATGTCCACCACGATCAATCCGTCGGCGCACTCGGCCAGGACATAGATGCCGTGCAACTGGGCGATGGCGTAGCCCAGTGGCGGCACGCCGCTGTCCTCGCGCACCGGCGGCAGGCCCGGCTGCAATGCCGGCGACGGCATCGCCCCGTCGCTGCGTTGCGCCGGGGTGGCGTACAGCGCGGCGTAGGCGCCGGGCGCCTCGTCCACGCGCAGCCCCAGCGGCGACTGCGCCGGACGCCAGTCCGGCGAACCGTAGCC
>JAFADB010000177.1 GCA_023425225.1 Pseudomonadota bacterium | reverse complement strand
GATGCCCCTGTTTGCCAGCCGCCGGCAGCCGTTGGCACACGTTGACAAATCCCGCATCTATGATGGCGTGCCGACCTGTACCCGCCTGCGCCTGCCGCCCGCCATGACCGATGTGCAAAGCCCCGTGACCCCGTTCGTCCTCGTCGTCGACGACGATCCCGATCTGCGCCGACTGATCGGCGACTTCCTCGGCCAGCACGGCTACCACGTCGAGACCGCCGAGAGCGTGGTGCAGATGCGCCAGGCCATGAGCCAGCGCCGTCCCGACGTGCTGGTGCTGGACGTGATGATGCCCGGCGAGGATGGCCTGAGCGCGGCCCGGCAACTGGCCAGCGAGCGCAACCCGCCGCCGGTGATCATGCTCAGCGCGCTGGGCAACGACACCGACCGCATCATCGGCCTGGAAGTGGGAGCCGACGACTACCTGGCCAAGCCGTGCAATCCGCGCGAGTTGCTGGCGCGCATCCGCGCCCTGCTGCGGCGCAGCCAGGCCACCAGCGAGCACGAGCAGAACCGCAACAACGTCTACGAGTTCGGCGGCTGGCGGCTGGACATCATCCGCCGCGACCTGCGCGATCCGTCCGGCGTGTTCATCAACCTCTCCGACGGCGAGTTCGCGCTGCTGCGCACCTTCGTCGAGCATCCGCAGCGCGTGCTCAGCCGCGACCAGCTGCTCGACTACGGCCGCGGCCGCGACACCGACGTCTACGACCGCGCCATCGACAGCCAGATCAGCCGCCTGCGCCGCAAGATCAACGACCGCGGCTATGCCGAGCTGATCCGCACCGTGCGCAACGAGGGCTACATGCTGCTGCCGGCAGTCACCCGCCTGTGACCCTGGCACCGCGCCGGGGCGTGTCGATCTTCGCCCGCACCTTCGGCCTGCTGCTGGCGGCGCTGCTGGTGGCGCAGGCGATCGGCCTGGCGCTGCTGCTGACCCGCACCCCGCTGCGCGATCCCGGCTTCACCCTGGCCGAGGTGGTGGCGCTGCTGTCCAGCCGCACGCCCTCGACCGATGCGCGGCTGACGGTGGCCGACAGCCCGTCACCGCCGCCGCTGCCGGAAAAGGAAGGCTATTACGACGACCGCGGCATGAGCTGGATCCTGGCCGAGTGGCTGAACATCGACCCGGCCCAGATCCGCTACTACACCACCGAGCCCGGCCCGCCGCTGCCGGCGCACCCGGACGACATCGACCTGCAGCCCCACGGCCCGTGGAAATCACCGGATGGCCGCGGGCCGGGACCGGGCGGGATGCGCGGGCGGCTGCCACACGACGACGCGGCAACCGCGCCGTCCCCGGCGGACGCGGATGCGCCGGCGAATGCGCCCCGGACGCCCGACGGGCAACCATCGTTTCCGCGCCCTGGCCCCGGCGGCGGCCCCGGGGTGGGGGGCCCGCGCTTCCACCTGCAGGCCGACTCGGTGCTGCGCGGCGACTTCATCGCCGCGATGCGTGCGGCCGACGGCCACTGGCGCGTCGTGGAGCACCGCACCGCTCCTGGCGCGGCGGGCGTCCGTACCCAGGTGCTGCTGCTGTTCGGCCTGGGCGCCCTGGCGATGCTGCCGATGGCGTGGTGGTTCTCGCGGGCGCTGGCCGCGCCGATCCGCCGCTTCTCGCAGGCGGCCGACCGCCTGGGCCGCAACCCGGACGAACCGCCGCTCTCGCGCGAGGGCCCGGCCGAACTGGCGCAGGCGATCGACTCGTTCAACGCCATGCAGGCGCGCATCAACCGTCTGCTGAAGGAGCGCACCGAAACCGTCGGCGCCATCGCCCACGACCTGCGCACGCCGCTGGCGCGGCTGCGCTTCCGCCTGGACGCGCTGCCGCCGGAGCAGCGCGACAAGGCCGATGCCGACATCGCCGAGATGAGCTCGATGATCGCCGCCGCGCTGGACTTCCTGCGCGACCAGTCGCATGCCGGCAGCCGCGAACGGCTGGATTTCGGCCTGCTGGTGGAAAGCGTGGTCGACGACATGGCCGACCTCGGCAAGGATGTGACGCTGGCGGGGCCGGTGTCGGCGGTGCTGGTCGGCGACCCGCTGGGCCTGCGGCGGATGGTCGCCAACCTGGTGGACAACGCGCTCAAGTACGGCAGGCGCGCGCGCCTGAAGCTGTTGCGCGAAGGCGGGAACTGGGTGCTGTGGGTGGACGACGACGGCCCGGGCATCGATCCGGCCAAGCGCGAGCAGCTGCTGCTGCCGTTCGTGCGCGGGGAAAGCTCGCGCAACCGCGACACCGGCGGCATCGGCCTGGGCCTGTCGGTGGCCCACGGCGTCGCGCTGGCCCACGGCGGCACGATCGAACTGGACAACCGTCCCGAGGGCGGACTGCGCGTGAGCGTGCGCCTGCCCTGCGAGGGCTGACGCACGCCGCTCCTGCGGGTTTCCCGGCTACCGGCTAGTAGGCGAACGCCTCGAACAGCGGGTCCACGCTGCCGCCCCACGCCCCGTGGAACAGCTCCAGCTTGCGGTCGGCGGCGGTGAGCCCGGAGCCGGCGATCTCCAGCAACGGGGCCAGATAGCGCGACTCGTCGCCACCCGCGCCATCGGCACGGGCACGGCGGCGCAGGCCCTCGGCGGCGATGTCCAGCGCGCGTGTGGCCAGCTCGCGCACGGTCTCGTTGCGGAACGGCAGGCGCAGGCCATGCCTGGGCACGCCGTCGCGCAGGGCATGGCGCTCGGCCAGGGTGAAGTCCTTGACCAGGTCCCAGGCCGCGTCCAGCGCGGTGGCGTCGTACAGCAGGCCCACCCAGAACGCCGGCAGCGCCAGCAACCGGTCTTCGGTGCCGGCATCGGCGCCGCGCATCTCCAGGTACTTCTTCAGCCGCACCTCGGGGAAGGCGGTGGTCATGTGATCGGACCAGTCGCGCAGCGTCGGCAGCACGCCGGGCAGCGCCGGCAGCCGCCCGGCCAGGAAGTCGCGGAAGCTCTGCCCGGCGGCATCGACGTAGGTACCGTCGCGATAGCTGAAGTACATCGGCACGTCGAGCAGGTAGTCGACGTAGCGCTCGTAGCCGAAGCCGTCCTCGAACACGAAGTCGAGCATGCCGGTGCGGCCGGCGTCGGTGTCGGTCCAGATGTGCGAGCGCCAGCTCTGGTAGCCGTTGGGCCGGCCTTCGGTGAACGGCGAATCGGCGAACAGCGCGGTGGCGATCGGCTGCAGCGCCAGCGACACGCGGAACTTCTTCGCCATGTCCGCCTCGTCGGCGTAGTCCAGGTTGACCTGCACCGTGCAGGTGCGGGTCATCATGTCCAGCCC
>JAFADB010000163.1 GCA_023425225.1 Pseudomonadota bacterium | reverse complement strand
GAGCTGGCGGTCAGCGGCTACCCGCCGGAGGACCTGCTGCTGCGCCCGGGGTTCCTGGCGCACTGCGAGCAGGCCATCGATCGCATCGCCGCCTCGGTACAGGGCATCGTCGCGGTGGTCGGCTGGCCGCAGAGTGCCGGCAGCGTGGTCTACAACGCCGCCAGCGTGCTGCGCGGCGGGCGCATCGAAACCACCTACCGCAAGCGCGAGCTGCCCAACTACGCCGTGTTCGACGAGCGCCGCTACTTCGACGTCGACCCGGACGGCGGCGCCTGCACCTTCGAGATCGGCGAGGTCACCCTGGGCCTGGTGATCTGCGAGGACCTGTGGTTCTCCGAGCCGCTGGACGACAGCGTGCGCGCCGGCGCGCAGCTGGTGCTGGTGCCCAACGCCTCACCGTACGAGCGCGGCAAGCATGCCCAGCGCGATGCATTGCTGGCCGAGCGCACCCGCGACAGCGGCGCGGCGATCGCCTACCTCAACGTGGTCGGCGGGCAGGACGCGCTGGTGTTCGATGGCGCCTCGGTGGTAGCCGACGGCGACGGCACGGTGCACCCGGCCGCGGCGGCGTTCACCGAACAGTGGCTGGCGGTGGATTTCGATCCCGAAGGCCGCCGCTTCACCCCGGTGCTGTGGATGGACGACGGCGACGAGAGCATGGACGCGCTGGCCTGGCGCGCGGTGGTGCGAGGAGTGCAGGACTATTGCCGCAAGAACGGCTTTTCCAAGGTGCTGCTGGGCTTGTCCGGCGGCATCGACTCGGCGCTGGTGCTGGCCATCGCCGTCGATGCGATGGGCGCGGACAACGTCACCGCGGTGCGGCTGCCGTCGCGCTACACCGCCGACCTGTCCAACGACCTGGCCGCCGAGCAGTGCACCGCGCTGGGGGTGAAGCTGGAAACCATCGCCATCGAGCCGGCCTTCGAGGGCTTCCTCAAGGCGCTGGAGCCGGTGTTCGCCGGTACCGAGCCGGACATCACCGAGGAGAACCTGCAGTCGCGCAGCCGCGGCGCCATCCTGATGGCGCTGTCCAACAAGTTCGGCGGGCTGCTGCTGACCACCGGCAACAAGAGCGAGTACGCGGTTGGCTACGCGACCATCTACGGCGACATGTGCGGCGGCTACGCGCCGCTGAAGGACCTGTACAAGACCGAGGTGTTCGGCCTGGCCAAGTGGCGCAACACCGTGGGCGGGGCGCCGGTGATCCCGCCGGCGGTGATCGCGCGGCCGCCCTCGGCCGAGCTGCGGCCCAACCAGACCGACCAGGACTCGCTGCCGGCCTACGACGTGCTCGACGGCATCCTGTACCGCTACGTGGACCAGGAGCAGTCACGCGAGGAGATCGTCGCCGCCGGTTATGCGGCCGAGATGGTGGACAAGGTGCTGCGGCTGGTGCGCATCAACGAGTGGAAGCGCCACCAGGCCGCGCCGGGGCCGAAGGTATCGCGGCGCGCATTCGGCCGCGAGCGGCGCTATCCGATCACCAACGGCTATCGCGGGGAATAGCGGCGGGCTGCGGCGGCTTCGCGGCTCTGTTTCCGCTGTTTCGACGCTGCCGATTCATTGTGAATCTGTGCAGGAAAACTCCCTTCTCACGCTTGCGGGAGAAGGGAAAAGCCGGCAAGAAAAAGGGCCTTGCGGCCCCTTTCCCGTGTTGCTTGTCGGTCAGCTCACCGGCGGTCGACCACCGCGTTGCGCTGCCCGGTCGCGGCCGACTTCTCGCCGGCGAACGGGTTGAGCTTGCGGATCGCCCACGGGTACTTGGGCCAGTTGCCGGCCAGCCAGGGGTGCTGCGGGGCGTTGAGTTCCAGCACGCGGCGGGCATCGTCGGCCAGCGCCTGGTTGCCCAACTGGGTGTAGGCCTCGGCCAGCACCGCCACCGCGTCGTACTGGAACGCGCTCTGCGGATAGGTTTCCAGGATGTAGTTGGCACGGCTGGTGGCCGACACCCAGGCGCCGCGGCGCATGTAGTACAGGGCGTTGTCGAGCTCGGACTGGGCGAAGATGTCGCGCAGGGCGAGCATGCGCTGGCGCGCGTCGGCGGCGTAGCGGCTGTTGGGGTAGCGGTCGGCGACGATGTTGAAGTCGCTGTAGGCCTGCTGCGGGGTGGACAGGTCGCGGCGGCTGGGATCCAGCGACCATACCCGGCGCAGGAACACGGTGTCGCGGTTGGAGTTCGACAGGCCGCGCAGGTAGTACAGGTAGGCGATGTTGCGGTGGGTCGGATAGGTGCGGATGAAGCGGTCGATGCTGGACACCGCGTCGTCGTGCTTGCCGGCCTTGTACTGGGCGTAGGCGGTCTCGATCATCGCCTGCTCGGTGTAGGGGCCGTACGGATACTGCGCGACCAGACGCTTGAAGCTGGTCTCGGCACCGGACCAGTTGCCCTTCTCCATCAGGCCGTGGGCGCGCTCGTAGATCTGCTCGACCGGCATCCCGTCCTCGGGATTCTTGCCCTTGGTGCCGCGGTGGCAGCCGGTGGCGACGAACGCGATGACCAGCAGCAGCACGATCAGGCGGATGGGCGAAAAGCTTGGGGCAGGGCGTCGGATCATGGGGGTCGGGCAGGACGCGTCAGGAAATCGAAAGGTCGATGATAGCCTAGTGGCCTGTCCCGCGACTGACTTGAGCGTCGCCAGGGCCCCGTATCCGTCCACGCAGTGCCTCCCATGTCCGACCCGAATCCCGAATTTTCCCGCCAGGCGGCGGTGCCCGACAGCGCCGCAGGCCGCCGTTTCGACGCAGTGCTGGCCGAGCTGTTCCCCGAATTCTCCCGCTCGCGGCTGGCCGAGTGGATCAAGTCCGGGCAGGTGCTGCTGGACGGCCGCCAGGTGCGCCCGCGCGACCCGGTGCGCGGCGGCGAGGCGGTCAGCCTGCAGGCGGTGCAGGAGACCCAGACCCACGCCCAGCCGCAGGACATCCCGCTGGACGTGCTGTACGAGGACGAGCACCTGTTCGTCATCGACAAGCCGGCCGGGCTGGTGGTGCACCCCGGCGCCGGCAATCCGGACGGCACCCTGGTCAATGCCCTGCTGCACCGCGATCCGACGCTGGCGGCGCTGCCGCGCGCCGGCATCGTCCATCGCCTGGACAAGGACACCAGCGGGGTGATGGTGGTGGCGCGCACGCTGCAGGCGCAGGCCGCGCTGGTGGAGCAGCTGGCCGCGCGCGACGTGCACCGCCAGTACCTGGCGGTGGTGGTCGGCGCACTGGTGTCCGGCGGCACCGTCGATGCGCCGATCGACCGCCATCCGCGCGACCGGCTGAAGATGGCCGTGCGCGATGACGGCCGCGACGCGGTCACCCACTACCGCCTGCGTGAGCGCTTCCGCGCGCATACCGCGCTGGAATGCCGGCTGGAGACCGGCCGCACCCACCAGATCCGTGTGCACATGGCCCATCTCAAGCACCCCATCGTCGGCGACCCGGTCTATGGCGGGGCGCTGAAGCTGCCGAAGGGGGCGACCGAGGAACTGGTGGCTGCATTGCGCGGCTTCCGCCGCCAGGCCCTGCATGCCGAGACGCTGGAGTTCGCCCACCCGGTGACCGGCGAGCCGGTGCGCGCCACCGCGCCGGTGCCGCAGGACATGCTGCAGCTGCTGGCCGCCCTGCGCGAGGATTCGCGCCAGGCGGCCGAGCGCGAGCGGCGCTGAGCCGGAAGAGGGATGCCGCCGATGGCGCTGCGTGGGCATGGACCGGGGGCGGCAGGCGCTCCGAAGCTCCGGTGGCCGCCCTTGTGCCGGCATGCCGGTAACCGGACAGCACCGAAAAACCTTGAAATGCGGGTCGCGATAGCCGGTCTTGCGTCATGCAGGCCTGAGCCCGTCGTTCCCGCGCAGGCGCGAACCCGTGGACGTTGCCTCGATCCGTACGAGCGTTCCTGGACGGGGCCGCCGTCGGGCTGCCGAAAGGCATTTCCCGGCCACGCGCGGATGCCGATATCGGCATCCGCGGAATCGGGAGGCCGCCGGCCATGACTGACTTCATCCTGCCCGCCGATTGGCCGGCGCCTCCACGCGTCCACGCCTTCACCACGCTGCGCCACGGGCTGGGCGTTTCCGAGCCGCCGTTCGACACGTTCAATCTCGGCAACCGCAGCACGCCCGAAGGCGACGATCCGGCACGGGTGCAGCGCAACCGCGAGCTGCTGGTCGAGCGCATGGCGCTGCCGTCGGCGCCGCACTGGCTGCGGCAGGTGCACGGGACCGGCGTGCTGCGTTTCGACGCGGCGCCCGTGGCCCAGGGCATCGCGGCCGAGCCGGTGGCCGATGCCGCGGTGACCTCGGTACCCGGCGTGGTGCTGGCGATCCTGACCGCCGACTGCCTGCCGGTGGTGCTCGCCGCTGCGGACGGCAGCGAAGTCGCCGCCGCCCATGCCGGCTGGCGCGGGCTGGCCGACGGCATGCTCGAGCGCACCGTCGCCGCGATGCGGACCCCGCCGTCCCTGCTGGTGGCCTGGTTGGGCCCGGCGGCGGGCCCGCAGGCCTACGAGATAGGCGAGGAGGTATTCGAGGCGTTCGTCGGCCGCGACCCGGCGGCCTCGAATGCCTTCACCGCCACCCGGCCCGGGCACTGGCGGGTGGACCTGTACGCGCTGGCGCGGATGCGGCTGGCCTCGGCCGGGGTCGCGACCGAGCGCGTGTACGGTGGCGGCCTGTGCACGATCTCCGAGCCGCTGCGCTTCCATTCGCATCGCCGCGACCGCCGCGGCGGGCGCATGGCCACGGTGGCGTGGATCGGTGGCGGGACCGGTTAGCTTCCGCCGGA
>JAFADB010000160.1 GCA_023425225.1 Pseudomonadota bacterium | reverse complement strand
GCTCGATGAAGTGCGCACCTTTTAGCGCGGACTCGGAGAACAGGATGCCGTTGTTGGCGACGATGCCGATCGGATGGCCGTGCAGGTGCGCGAAGCCGGTCACCAGGGTGGTGCCGTAGCGGGCCTTGAACTCGTCCAGGCGCGAGCCGTCCACGATCCGCGCGATCACCTCGCGCACGTCGTAGGGCTTGCGGGTGTCGGCCGGGATCGCGCCGTACAGTTCCTGCGCCGGATACAGCGGCGGCTCGGGCGTGCGCAGGACCAGCGGCGAGGGCGGCTTGCGCCGGTTCAGCCCGGCGACGATCGCGCGCACCCGCGCCAGTGCCTGCAGATCGTCGTCGGCGTAGTGGTCGGCCACGCCGGAGATGCGCGTGTGCACGTCGGCGCCACCCAGTTCCTCGGCGCTGACCACCTCGCCGGTGGCGGCCTTCACCAGCGGCGGGCCGCCGAGGAAGATCGTGCCCTGCTCGCGCACGATCACCGTCTCCTCGCTCATCGCCGGCACGTAGGCGCCGCCGGCGGTGCAGCTGCCCATCACGCAGGCGATCTGGGTGATGCCCTGCGCCGACAGGTTGGCCTGGTTGTAGAAGATGCGGCCGAAGTGGTCGCGGTCGGGGAACACCTCGTCCTGCAGCGGCAGGAAGGCGCCGCCGGAATCGACCAGGTAGATGCATGGCAGCCGGTTCTGCTGCGCGATCTCCTGCGCGCGCAGGTGCTTCTTCACCGTCATCGGGTAGTAGGTGCCGCCCTTGACGGTGGCGTCGTTGGCCACGATCACACACTCCACCCCGGACACGCGGCCGATGCCGGCGACCACACCGGCGCAGGGGACTTCGCCGCCGTACATGCCATGCGCGGCCAGCGGCGCGATCTCCAGGAACGCGCTGCCGGGATCGAGCAGGGCGTCGATGCGCTCGCGCACCAGCAGCTTGCCGCGTGCGCTGTGCTTGTGCCGCGCCGCCTCGCTGCCGCCGAGCGCAGTGCAGGCGAGGGTGGCGCGCAGCTCGTCCACCTGCGCGCGCATCGCGGCTTCGTTGGCCAGGAAGGCGTCGCTGCCGGCCTGCAGCTGGGAGGTCAGCACAGTCATCGCAGAATTCCTGTAGACGCATCCCCCTTCTCCCTGCGGGAGAAGGTGCCCCGAAGGGGCGGATGAGGGTACGAACGAAGCCTCGTGAGTCCGGAGTGCACGAGCGTTCCGCTCCGTAGCCTCACCCCCAACGCCTCTGGCAATGGAGAGGGATTCATTTCGTCCGCTCGAACAGTTCGCGACCGATCAGCATGCGGCGGATCTCCGAGGTGCCGGCGCCGATCTCGTAGAGCTTGGCGTCGCGCCACAGCCGCCCGGTCGGGTAGTCGTTGATGTAGCCGTTGCCGCCGAGCACCTGGATCGCCTGGCCGGTCAGCCAGGTGGCCTTCTCGGCGGCGTAGAGGATCGCCCCGGCCGCGTCCTGGCGGGTGATGCGGCCGCCGTCGCAGGCGCGCGCCACCGCGTACACGTAGGCGCGGCAGGCATTGAGGCCCACGTACATGTCGGCCAGCTTGGCCTGGATCAGCTGGAACCCGCCGATCGCCTCGCCGAACTGGCGGCGCTCGTGCACGTAGGGCAGCACCACGTCGAGCGCGGCGGACATCAGGCCCAGCGGGCCGCCGGCCAGCACCACGCGCTCGTAGTCCAGGCCCGACATCAGCACCCGCGTGCCGCCGCCGATCTCGCCGAGCACGTTGTCCACCGGCACCTCGCACTGCTCGAACACCAGCTCGCAGGTGTTGGAGCCGCGCATGCCCAGCTTGTCGAGCTTCTGCGCGGTGGAGAAGCCGGGCATGCCCTTCTCGACGATGAAGGCGGTGATGCCGCGCGCGCCGGCGGCCGGGTCGGTCTTGGCGTAGACCACCAGCACGTCGGCATCGGGACCGTTGGTGATCCACATCTTGTTGCCGTCGAGCACGAAGCGGTCGCCGCGGCGCTGCGCGCGCAGCTTCATCGACACCACGTCCGAACCGGCGCCGGCCTCGCTCATCGCCAGCGCGCCGACCTGCGCACCGCTGCACAGCGCGGGCAGGTGGCGACGCTTCTGCTCGGCGCTGCCGTTGCGGTGCAACTGGTTCACGCACAGGTTGGAATGCGCGCCGTAGGACAGGCCGATCGCGCCGGATGCGCGCGAGATCTCCTCCATCGCCACCACGTGCGCCAGGTAGCCCATCGCGCTGCCGCCATATTCCTCGGCCACCGTCAGTCCGAGCAGGCCCTGTTCGCCCAGCCGGGGCCACAGCGGGGCCGGAAAGGCGTTGTCGCGGTCGACCTGTTCGGCGAGCGGGGCGATCTGGCGGGCGGCGAAGCCGGCCACGCTTTCGCGCAGCAGGTCGATGTCCTCCCCCAGGGCGAAATTCAACACGGGCACGTGCATGGCGGCGGCTCCATGGAGCTGGCGTGCGCGGCGGCACCAGGGACCGGATCGGCCCGTGTTGCGGCAAGCGCGGTGGTGCGGGGGAAGGCCAGACTAGCCCGGTTGGGATAAAAAGTGAACTACAATTCAAAAATTGAAGAAGGAATCACTCCATGGCCTACAAGCGCTCGGCGCTGATGGAGCGGCGCATCGCCGGCAACCGCGAACGCATCCTGCTGGCCACGCGCCGGCTCGTCGCCAATGGTGGCTACCGCAGTGCGCCGGTCACCGCGGTGGCGGCGCAGGCGGGCGTGTCCACCGGGCTGATCTACCGCTACTTCCCGTCCAAGGCGGAGCTGTTCGTCGAGGTGCTGACCGCGGCGGTCGAGTACGAGATCGCGATCCTGCGCGAGATCGCCGCCCGCCCGTTGCCGGCGGCCGAGCGGCTGCAGCTGGCCATCGCCTCGTTCGTGCGGCGCGCGCTGGCCGGCCCGGAGCTGGCCTATGCCTTCATCGCCGAGCCGGTGGAACCGGAGGTCGATGCCGAGCGCATCCGCTGCCGGCGCCTGTTCGGCGAGGTGTTCCGCGAGCTGCTGGCCGAGGGCGTGGCCGCCGGCGAGTTCCCGCCGCAGGACCTGGATGCGGCCGCGGCCTGCATCGTCGGCGCCTACACCGAGGCCCTGGTCGGTCCCACCGCGCCCAGCCGCAACAGCCCGCGCGACGGCGAGCGGCTGGTCGAGTCGGTGTGCGGCTTCTGCCTGCGCGCGGTCGGCGGCGGGACGCGTTGAGTCCGGGACGGACAGGCGCCGTGGCGGCGCATCGGCTGGGAACGGCTTTCGCTCGTCAGGAAGCAGCAGGTCGAGCGATGTGGCGATGACGGTGGCGGAATCCGCGCAACGGACTGGACAGGGCGCCGCGAGCCGCGCGGCCGGTGGCGCAGCGACCGACCTCATGCCCGGACCGGCACGCTTCGTTCCCCGGGCGATGCAGGGTGCTGCGGTGCATCGGAAGCGCGCTGCGGGCTGCCCTATACTCCGCCCACAGCGACGGCCGGACGGCCTGGCCAAGGGAGAGAAGGGCACGTGCGCAACTACGACCTGGAGTTCCTGAAGCGCTTCTCGATGGTGATCGGCCTGCTGGTGATCGTGACGCTCGGTTTGATCGCGCTGGCCGCCTGGTTGCAGCGGTCGCTGCCGGCCGAGGTCCCGCCCTCCGTCCACCAGCGCACGCTGCAGCGGATCGCACCGACCGGGGCGGTGTACGCCGGTTCCACCGGTGCCGCCGCGCAGGCCGCCGCCCACGCCGCGGCGCTGGCCAAGGCCGCGGCCAGCGTGGCCTATGGCGGTACCACCGATGGCAAGACCATCTTCGACAACCTGTGCACCGCCTGCCATACCAATGGCGTCGGCAACGCACCCACGCTCGACCGCGCGCACTGGGACGCGCGGCTGGCGCAGGGCCGGGAGACCCTCTACAAGCATGCCATCGAGGGCTACACCGGACCCGATGGCGGCATCATGCCGCCGCGTGGCGGCAACCCCGCGCTGACCGACGAGCAGGTCCACGCCACCGTGGACTGGATCCTCGACAATCTGAAGTAATCTTCCTGAAGTAATCTTCGCGGCCTTGCCGGTCTGCTCCGGCCGCCCGCCCGCGGCAAGTCGTCCCTCGCCCGTTTCCAGGAGTGCTTGCATGTCGCCCCACCGCTGCGCCGCCTTCGCGCTGGCCTGTTTCCTGCTGCCGTGCGCACCCGCGCTCGCCCGGACATTGCCCATCGGCCAGGTGCAGGGCAGCGGCACGCACAGCCCGCTGCTGGCGCGCGAGGTGACCGTGGAAGGCGTGGTCACCGCCGATTTCCGCGACGGCCTGCAGGGCTTCTTCCTGCAGGACGACGGCGATGGCGATGCGCGCACCTCCGATGCGATCTTCGTCCAGGCCGGCGTGGATGCGGCGGTCGCGGTGGGCGATCGCCTGCGCGTCCACGGTCGCGTGGCCGAACTCGCCGCCGGCGACCGGGGCGACAGCCTCACTGCGCTGCAGGACGTGCGCATCGACCGGCGCGGCACCACCGCCTCGCTGCCGTTGCAGGTGCTCGACGCGGCCCCGGCCGACTGGGAGGTGCTGGAAGGCATGCGCGTGCGCATCGACGCCCCGCTGACCATCGCCGGCGTCGATACCCTGCAGCGCTTCGGCGAGCTGACCGTCGCCTTCGGCGGCCGCCTGTGGCAGCCGAGCGAGATCGCCGTGGCCGGCACGGCCGCCTGGGACCAGGCCAATGCCGACAACGCGCGGCGGCAGCTGCGGCTGGACGATGCCGACACCCGCCGCGGTCCGCCGTCCCCGGCCTGGTTGCCGGATCCCGCGCGCCTGCGCAGCGGGGTGCAGCTGGCCGGCGTGGAGGGCATCGTCGACCAGCGCGGAACCGGCGGCTACCGGCTGCAGGTGACCGCGCCGTTGGCGTTGCCGCCCCTGCAGCTGCCGGACGTGCCGCAGGTTGCCGGAAGCCTGCGCATCGCCGCGTTCAACCTGGAGAACCTGTTCAACGGCGACGGCCGCGGCGGCGGCTTCCCGACCCTGCGCGGCGCGCGGACCCACATGCAGTACCAGTCGCAGCTGGCCAAGCTGGTGGCCACCATCGT
Organism: Pseudomonadota bacterium; assembly: GCA_023425225.1. Taxonomy (GTDB): domain Bacteria; phylum Pseudomonadota; class Gammaproteobacteria; order Xanthomonadales; family Xanthomonadaceae; genus MMGLT7. The sequence continues at coordinate 6,808 of JAFADB010000160.1, read as the reverse complement.
CCCGCTGCGGGCCGACGTGGCGGCGGTGATGGAACTGGAGAACGACGGCTACGGCGCCGATTCGTCCATCGCGCAACTGGTCGCCGCGCTGAACGTTGCCCCGGGAACATCCGGCGACTGGCGCTTCGTCGATGCCGGCAGCGGCCCGGGCGACAACCCGATCCGCGTCGGCATCCTCTACCGCGCCTCGAGGGTGACCCCGCTCGGCGCGCCGGCGGTGCTGGAAGGCGGCCCGTTCGGCGAGCACAGCCGGGTGCCGCTGGCGCAGGCGTTCCGCAGCCCAGGCGGCACGCCGTTCGTGGTGGTCGCCAACCACTTCAAGTCCAAGGGCTGCTCGCAGGCCGCCGGCGCCGACCTCGACCAGGGCGACGGCCAGGGCTGCTGGAACGCCACCCGCACCGAGTCGGCACGACGCCTGCACGACTGGCTGCAGGGCGATCCGACCGGCAGCGGCAGCGCGATGACCGTGCTGCTGGGCGACCTCAATGCCTACGCGATGGAATCGCCGCTGCGCCAGCTGCGTGCCGAGGGCTGGCAGGACGCATTCGTCGTGGCCGGCGTCGAGCGCCCCTACAGCTACGTCTACAACGGCCTGAGCGGGCGTCTGGACCACGCGCTGCTCAGCCCGGCGCTGGCCGCGCGCCTGCGCGGTGCCGGCGAATGGCACATCAACGCCGACCTGCCCGAAGACGCCGGCTACCAGGGCCGCAACCTTCCGGGTCCGTGGCGCAGTTCGGACCACGATCCGCTGCTGCTGGGCTTCGATCTGTAAGTGGCCCGATGACCGACTGATCCCGTGTGGGCGCGGCATCGGCCGCGATGTCCCCGGTACGACCCATCGGCTGGGAAAGCCTCGCGGCTGACGCCGCTCTTGCGGCGGGGCGCGATCTCAGCCGCGCGTGCCCCAGGCCACCAGCGCGATGGCGACGACCGCCAGCGCCAGGCCGATGCGGTTGGCGCGCGTGGTGCGCTCGCCGAAGCAGGCCACGCCCACCAGCGTGCCGAGCGCGACCACGCCGATGTTCATCGTCGCGAACACCACCGCCGGGCTGTCCGGCAGTGCCTGGTGCGCGCGCACGTAGAACAGGATGTTGCCGAAGTTGAGCAGGCCCAGCAGCAGGCCGCCAGCCAGGCTGCGCAGGTCCGGGCGCACGCGTCCGGTGGCCCAGCGGGCCAGCTGCAGCGCCAGCATCAGCACGAATGCCGCCGCGAAGCAGGCCAGCAGCGCCGCCATCGACGAGGTGCCGGCCAGGGCGATGCGCTTGAGCAGGATGTCCACGAGCGCGAAGCCCATCCAGGTTGCCAGCAGCCACGGCCAGGCGTGCTGCCAGCCGGGCGCGTCCAGCGCCTGCGCCGGGCGCGCCAGGATGCCCGCCATCGCCAGCAGGCCGACGCCGAGACCGGCCAGCTTCCAGCCGCCGGGGTGCTCGCCGAACAGCACGAACGCCGCCGCCAGCGACAGCAGCAGCGACAGCCGCTGCGCCGCGTCGCTGCGGACGATGCCGGCCAGCGCCACCGAGCGCGCCAGCACCAGGAAGATCGACGGCAGCGCCACCGCCAGCGCCAGCAGCTCCGGCCACGGCGCGCCGGGTGCCTGCAGCGAGGACAGCGGCGGTCGCAGCAGCCACGCGCACAGCGTGGCCGCGGCCAGGTAGTTCCACGTCACCGCCTGGGCGACGTCGATGCGCAGGCGCGCGGCGGACTTGAGCAGTACCGAGACCAGCACGCTGCAGGTCACGCTGAGCAGGAGCAGATGCATGAGGGGAGAACAGGAAGGAGGGCGAGGACGCCACCCGCATGCCGGGTCGCGGCGGCGCCCGGTATTATGACGCCATGAGCGATCCCGACTTCCCCACCGCCGGATCGTCCACCTTGATGCTGGCCGGCCCCGCCGGTCCGCTCGAAGTGGCGGTCGATCTGCCCGATGACGACGTGACCGCGCTGCCGGTCGTGGCCATCGTCTGCCATCCGCTGTCCACCGAGGGCGGCACCATGCACAACAAGGTGGTGACGATGGTGGCGCGCGCGCTGCGCGAACTGGGCGTGACCACCGTGCGCTTCAACTTCCGTGGTGTCGGCGCATCGGCGGGCAGCTTCGACGACGGCAACGGCGAGCAGGACGACCTGCGCGCGGTGGCGGCCTGGGTGCGCGCGCAGCGGCCAAACGATGCGCTGTGGCTGGCCGGTTTCAGCTTCGGCGCCTACGTCTCGTTGCGCGCGGCGGCGGCCATTGCGCCGCAGGCGCTGATCTCGATCGCGCCGCCGGCCGGGCGCTGGGACTTCTCCGACATGCGGCCGCCGGACAAGTGGCTGGTGGTCCAGGGCGATGCCGACGAGATCGTCGATCCGCAGGCCGTCTACGCCTGGCTGGAGACCCTGCCGCGGCAGCCCGAACTGGTGCGCATGCCCGACACCAGCCATTTCTTCCACCGCAAGCTGATCGACCTGCGCGGCGCCGTGCAGCACGCGGTCAAGCACTGGCTGCCGGCGTCGGCATGATCGGCACGGTGCTGGCCGGACACGGTGCGGGAATCGCGTGCGCTCCCCGGGCAGGCAGGTGGCGATGAGCGACCTGCTTCCCTCGCAACGCTATGCCGAAGGCGTGGCGCGCGGCGACTGGCGTGACGATCCGGCCCAGCATGCGGCGCTGGCGCAGCTGGACCGCATCCACTCCGCCATCGTGGACAGCGACCAGAGCGGCTGGCTGGACCGCCTGTCGGCGTTCTGGAAGAAGCCCGAACCGGTGCGCGGCCTGTACCTGTGGGGCGGGGTGGGCCGCGGCAAGACCTTCCTGGTGGACCTGTTCTACGACGGCTTGCCGCTCAGGAAATTCGCCCCCGAAGGGCGCACCGACGCTTCTTCTCCGTCGGGTGGGAGCGAGGGAGGGCCGGCAACCCCGTCCACCCGCCTGCTCTCCGGCGGCGGCAAGTACCGCACCCACTTCCACCGCTTCATGCGCGGCATCCACGAGCAACTGCGCGCGCATGCCGGCAGCAGCGATCCGCTGGCCAGGATCGCCCAGGAATGGCGCAACAACCTGCGCGTGCTGGTGCTCGACGAGTTCTTCGTCACCGACATCGGCGACGCGATGCTGCTGGCGCGGCTGCTGGAACGCCTGTTCGCCGAGGGCGTGACCCTGGTGACCACGTCCAACACCGCCCCGGAGAACCTGTACGCCAACGGCCTGCAGCGCGAGAGCTTCCTGCCGGCGATCGCGCTGCTGCAGAAGTACTGCGTGGAACTGCTGGCCGACGGCGGCGAGGATTACCGCATGCGTGCGTTGACGCGCTCGCCGGTGTACCACGCGCCGCTGGACGAGGGGGCCGATGCCTGGCTGGCGCAGCGCTGGAACGAGCTGTCCGGCGCCACGCCCGCCGTGGCCGGCAACATCGAGATCGAGGGACGCAAGATCGCGGTGCGCGGTCGCGGCAAGGGCATCGTCTGGTTCGATTTCCCCGCCCTGTGCGAGGGTCCGCGCGGACCGGGCGACTACATCGAGATCGCGCGCGAGTTCAACACCGTGCTGGTCGGCGGCATCCCGCATTTCGACCGCATGAACGAGGATGCCGCGCGCCGCTTCGTCAACCTGATCGACGAGCTGTACGATCGCCAGGTCAACCTGGTGTGCACCGCGCAGGATCCGCCGCCGCTGCTGTACACCGGCACGCGACTGGCCGGCGCGTTCGAGCGTACCGCCTCGCGGCTGATCGAGATGCGCAGCGCCGAGTACCTGGCCACGCCGCATCGCGCCTGAGCTGCGGCTCCCCTGTACGGCAGGGTGGCGCTTTTCCCTTCTCCCGCTTGCGGGGCCACGGCCCCCTTTTCGGAGGGAAGGTGCCCGAAGGGCGGATGGGGGTTGCCTGGAGCATGGGGAAACCACAGCAAAAGCACCCCGATCCGCGCTGCGCGCCCCCCTTCTCCCGCACGCGGGACATGGGATGAAGGAGCGCGCCTTGAAGAGACGTCGCGACGCAGGGAAGCTGCGAGGGACTCGGCTCCGGCTCCAGACGAGGACCGCTCGTTGAACACTCCGCGCACAAGCAAGACTGCCTTGACCCGGTCGTGACCGCCGCTGGCCTAGAGTCAGCGCAAAGGAGGTACCTCCACAATGAACCTGAGCCACCATTCCGCAGAACGGGTCCGCGCGTTGGCGCTGGGGTTGTTCGTGTTCGCTGCCGTCGCTGCGGCCATCGTCTGGTTCGTGGTGCGGCCGTACGGCTCGCAATACTTCTTCCCGGTGTATTTCCTGCTGGCGTTCGGCGTGCCGTTCGCCTTCTATGCCATCGGCGCCAGCCACGGCTGGCTGCTCGGCGGCATGCTGGTGACCGCCGTCGGCCTGGTCTGGCTCAACCTGTGGGGCTATCGGGCCGATGGCGTGGCGCCGCGCACCCTGGACTGGTCCAACGCGCTGGCCGGCCTGACCGGGCTGGCGCTGGCCTGGGGCGTGCAGCGGATGCAGTCGCGCGCGCGCCGGCGCCACCATCCGCAGCACCCGCGCGAGTGAGCATTCCTGACATGCTCGATTGAGGCCGGCGGGGGGCGTGCCGCAGAATGCACAGTCCCCTTCGTCGTTGCGCCCATGTCCCTGCCCAACCTGCTGCTGTTGCCCGGCCTGCTCAACGATGCCGAGCTGTGGCGCGACCAGCTGACCGGGCTGGCCGACATCGCCCACTGCCAGGTCGGCGACCTGACCGGCAGCGATACCCTGCATGGCGTGGCCGAGCAGGTGCTGGCCGCCGCGCCGCCGCGCTTCGCGCTGGCCGGATTCTCGATGGGCGGCTACGTTGCCCAGGAACTGCTGCGGCTGGCGCCGGAAAGGATCGAGCGGCTGGCATTGCTGGGCACCTCCATCCGCGCCGAGACGCCGGAGCGCTCGGCGCAGCGGCGTGCGCAGGCACGCGCGGTGAGATTGCCCGGCGAGTTCCACGGCTTCGGCGAGATCCACACGCGCAGCTACATCGATCCCTCGCGGCATGGCGATCACGTGCTGATCGAGCGCATCCGCACGATGACCGTGCGCCTGGGCGCGCCGGTGTTCCAGCGGCAGAGCCAGTTCGTGCGTCCCGGCGGCGTGGATGTGCTCGCCGGCTACGACCGTCCGCTGCTGTTGCTGTGCGGCGAGCACGACCGCATCGCACCGCTGGAACTGCATCGGGAGATGCAGCAGCTGGTGCCGCAGGCACGGCTGGTGGTGCTGCCCGAGTGCGGCCACATGGCGCCGATGGAAAAGCCGCGCGAGGTCACCCAGGCGTTGCGCGAGTGGCTGCTGGCCTGAGGGGCGAGGGCGCAGGGCCAGTGTCCGGCGGCCATCTCTCGCTCATCGGGGAACCCCGTTATTCAGACCGTCTGGCCGGAGAGCCGGCCGCGTCCCGGGCAGGGTTTCCGGGCCGGTGCCGCGATCACTCCGCGGTGGTGACCGCGCGGCTGCGCGCGCTGTCGCCGTCGTCCTCGCGCGGCGACGTCGACGGTGCCTCGTCGTCGATCTCCAGCATCCGCAACGGCTGCCCCTGGTAGCGGTATTCCAGCGATTGCTGGATCGCGTACAGCGACCGCACCTGGGCGCACAGCGACTGCGCCTGGCTCTCCAGCGTCCGGCTGCGCGCCTCGATCCGCGCTTCCAGTTCCTGCTCCATGCGCTCGGTGCGTGCCTCGATGCGCCCGGCGCCGCCGGTGAACACCGTCCACAGCACACTGCGCGAGATCGCCCCGGCCATCTGCTCGGCGGCCTGCTCGATGCCGGCCTCGAAACCCTCGTCGAACAGCGCCTGCTCCCAGCGACCGCGGCCCAGCGTGGCATCGACGTAATCCTGCGTCTGCCGCCGCCACTCCTCGATCCGGCGTGCCTTGCGACGGCTGCCGGTCAGTGCCTCGACCACCCCGGACAGGGCATCGAAGGCGATGTCCGCCGCCGCGCGGGCGATGCCGGCCACCTGCGGCACCAGCTGCTGCGCGCCGTGCTCGAGCTGGCGCAGCCGCTGCGCGTCGGCATCGCCGACTGGGCGTACCTGGCGGTCGACGCTCAGCTCGCCGCCGTGGAAGAAGATCTCGCGCGGCGTGCCCTGGTCGCGCCGCAGCCAGACGCCGCCGCTGTCCACCAGCACGTCGTAGGGCGTGCCGAAGCCGCATTGCCGCGACGACAGCTGCGCGCGCTTGTGGCCGCCGCCTGTGCCGCCGCCGTCGGCGAAGGCCGGCAGCGCGCAGGCCGCGCACAGGGCGATCAGTACCGTCAGGGCTGCACGCATGGTGATGGCCTGTGGCTCGGGGACGGCCTACAGCATCGGGGTAGCGGTGGCCGCGTGGCATGGGCGGAAAGTCACCATGCCGCTGTGCACGGTCGCGATCAGCGGGCGGGGATGACGATGCCGTCGCGCGCGCGTCCCCCGTCCTCACCATGTCCTAACCTGCCGTGGGCAGAATCGATGTTGCGAAGCAGCATCAGGAGACGGCCGATGATCGACACGCGGTTGCAGAAGATCGACGAGGCGCTGGCCGCGCTGGACGGCGAGGCCCTGTCCGGCAAGGCGGCGCTGTGGCTGTGGGCCTACCGCGAGATGTTGCACGAGACGCTGAGCGGGATGCACCAGCTGGCGCATCTGCTGGGCATCGCCGAGCAGGTGGCCGAGGGTTGGCGCAAGCCGGTGGACATCGATGCCTCGGCCCGGCGCTTTATGGCGCCAGCCGCCCTGGCCGACCGGCGCCTGCCGGCGGTGCTCGGCAGTGTCGGCGATGCGGCGGCGCCGGAGACGCGCATCGCGCTGTGGCGTGCCGAGTACGCCCGCCTCGTCGCCGCCACCCTGCAGGGCATGCA
>JAFADB010000152.1 GCA_023425225.1 Pseudomonadota bacterium | reverse complement strand
ACCATCCCGGTGGTGATCCAGCTGACCAAGCGCGGCCAGGTGTTCGTGCTCGACCGTCGCGACGGCAAGCCGGTGTTCCCGGTGGAGCAGCGCAAGGTCGCCACCGACGTGATGCCGGGGATGCAGGTGGCCGATACCCAGCCGTATTCGGCGATCTCGGTGGGTACCGATCCGCTGAAGGAATCGGACATGTGGGGCGCGTCGATCTTCGACCAGCTCTACTGCCGCATCCAGTTCAAGCAGATGCGCTGGAAGGGCGAGTTCACCCCGCTGTCGGACAAGCAGCGCACCCTGATCTACCCGGGCTACTACGGTGGCATGAACTGGGGCGGCGGCGCGCTCGACGCGGCGACCGGCACGCTGATCGTCAACGACATCCGCATGGCGCAGTGGGGCCGCTTCATCAAGCAGGATGTCGCCGAAAAGACCGGCCTGAAGCCGTCGACCGAGGGCGAGTACTCCACCCAGACCGGCACGCCGTGGGGCGTGGAGCGCTCGATGTTCGTCTCGCCGCTGGGCGTGCCGTGCTTCAAGCCGCCGTTCGGCAGCCTGACCGCGATCGACCTGACCACCGGCAAGACCAAGTGGCAGATCCCGATGGGCTCGATCCAGGACGCGCCGGTGCACGGCATCGTCCCGGGCGTATACATCCCGCTGGGCATGCCGACCATGGGCGGCCCGCTGGTCACCAAGGGCGGCCTGACGTTCTTCTTCGGCACGCTGGACTACTACCTGCGCGCCATCGACAACGACACCGGCAAGGAGCTGTGGCGCGGCCGGCTGCCGGTCGGCGGCCAGGGGGCGCCGATGACCTACATGGGCAAGGACGGCAAGCAGTACGTGGTCGTGGTCGACGGTGGCGCCACCCGCACCGGCACCAACAAGAACCGCGGCGACTACGTGATCGCCTACACCCTGCCCTGAGGCAGGCGAAGGCGGGAACCGCGTTCCCGCCGTATCCACGAAGGGGGCTGCCGGCGACGGCAGCTCCCTTTTTTCTCGCAGGACCGGCCGAGGGCCGGTCCCCAACGACAGAACCACTTTCATGGACATCCGAATCCTTCCTTTGGCCGGCGCGCTGCTGGCCGGCCTGCTGCCGGTGGCCGCCCGCGCGGCGGACGCCGATGCCTCCGCCTGGCTGCTGGGCGACTGGGACGGCGCGCGCACGCGCCTGCACGAATCCGGCGTCGACGTCCAGCTGGGCTGGACCAACGAGACCGCACACAACAGCGACGGCGGCGAGCGCAGCCTGACCCGCAACGCCGGCCAGTTCGTGCTCGGCACCACCCTGGACCTGGAGCGGCTTTGGAACTGGCACGGCGCGCGCTTCCAGATCACCGCCGACAAGCGCTACGGCAGGAACGTGGCCGACGAGGCCGGCATCGGCGTGGCGATGAACGCGCACGAGATCTACGGCCGCGGCCAGACCTGGTGGCTGACCAACTTCTACCTCCAGCAGGACTTCGCCGACGGCCGCGTGTCGCTGCGCGCCGGCAAGATGCCGGTGGGCTCGGACTTCGGCTACGACGAGTGCCACTTCCTCAACACCACCGCCTGCGGCTCCACGCCCGGCAACATGGAAGGGCGCTACTGGTACAACTGGCCGATCGGCAGCTGGGGCCTGCGCGCGCAGGTGGGCCTGTCCGCCGAGACCTACCTGAAGGCCGGCATCTTCCAGGTCGGCGCGGACTACGTCGACGACCACTGGGCGCGCGACAACGGCTGGAAGCTCGTCAATCCCCACACCGACGGCGCGCTGGTGCCGGTGGAGTTCGGCTGGACCCCGCGCCTGGCCGGGCTGGCCGGCCACTACCGCCTGGGCGCGTGGGTCTCCAGCGCGGGCGGCGAGGACCTGTACCTCAACCGCGACGGCCTGCCGCTGGGCAGCGCCGGCGGCCAGCCGCTGCACCGCGACCGCAGCCGCGGCGACTACCTGTCGCTCAAGCAGCAGCTGACCGGCAGCGCCGACGGCACCGGCCTGCATGGCTTCGTCAACCTGACCCGCGCCGACAGCCGCACTGCGCGCTACGACGCCCAGGCGGTTGCCGGCGTGTTCTACCAGGGCCTGCCGTGGCATGCGGCCGACAGCGTCGGGATGATGGCCGGCATCACCTCGGTCAGCGACCGCTACACCGATCGTGCGCGGCTGTGGAACCAGTTCCATCCCGACGATCGCCAGGTGCCCGCGGGCGGCGCCGAGAAGGTGGTCGAGGCGTTCTACGAGTGGCGGCCGCTGCCGTCGATCACCCTGCGTCCCAGCGTCCAGTACATCGCCAGCCCGGGCGGCGAAGCCAGTCGCCACGATGCGGTGGTGTGGGGAGTGAAGAGCGCCATCGCCTTCTGAGCCGGCCCCGGCGGCGACGCGCTAGCATGGTCGCCGACCGTGCCAGCCTGTCGCCGCCCTTCGTCCGAGCATGTCCCCGCCGCCATCCTCCCGGTCCCGCCGCTCGCCGCGCATCCCCGAGATCGCCGCCGCCGCGGGCGTCAGCGCCAGTACGGTCGACCGCGTCCTCAACGAACGCGGCAGCGTGTCCGATGCGCTGCGGCGCCGGGTGATCGAGGCCGCGCGCAGCCTCGAGGTCCGGCGGGTGCTGCCCGCGCTGCACCACGGCGTGCTGCATTTCGACGTGGTGCTGCCGGGCACCGGCATGCCGCACTTCCAGCGCCTGGACCGCGCGATCCAGGCCTACGCGCAGGCGATCGGGCCGCACGTCTCGATCCACCGCACGTTCTGGCGCGAGGGCGAGGAGGCGGCGCTGCGCAACTTCCTGCTGCGGCCGCCGTACCGGCGCGCCGGCCTGCTGGCGATGGTGCGCGACGTGGAGCGCATCCGCGCCTGCCTGCGCCGCGTGCAGGCCGAGGGCACGCCGGTGGTGACCATCACCAGCGACGTCGGCGAGATCGGCCCGCATCCCTACGTCGGCATCGACAACGCGATGGCCGGCCGCACCGCCGCCTACCTGCTCGGACGCTTCGTGCGGCGCCCGGGCAAGGTGTGGCTGCCGGTGATGTCGATGGAGTTCCGCGACCACTCCGAACGCGTGGCCGGGTTCCGCAGGACCCTGGCCGAACGTTTCCCCGCGCTGCAGCCGTGCACGCCCTCCGCCCACCACGACAACGACGCGCTGGCGCAGGCGCAGATGCAGGCCGCGCTGGAGCAGCACCCCGACATCGTGGCGATCTACAACACCGGGACGGGCAACGCCGGCATCCACCAGGCGCTGCGCCACCTGCCGCCAGCCGAAGCGCCGGTATGGATCACCCACGAGGCGACCTTCGGCAATGCCGAACTGATGGCCAAGGGCTACGTGGCGGCGGTGATGGACCAGGACCCGGAAGCGCAGGCGCAGGAAGGCCTGAATCATCTGCTGCGCGCCTGCGGCGAGGTGGAGCGGGTGCCGCCGCCGCGGTCGATCCATTTCCGCGTGATCACTCCCGAGAACGTGCCCTGGGACGAGTTGAACGCCTGAGCCGGCGGCGCACGGCAGCGCCGTCGCGGCATGCGATGCCCGCCGGCCGCCACCGCGATGCGCGGTGCCCAGCCGTTCGATCATGCGCGGGCATGACCGATGGCCTGGTCCGCGGCCGTGCGCGGCCGGCTAGACTCGGGAATCCACAACCTTCCCCGGGGGAACGCAAAACGTGATCAAGCAATGCATGTTGGCCCTGTGCCTTGGCGTGACCGGCCTGGCCCAGGCCGAAGTGATCGAACCGGTTGACCTGGACATGGTCAGCCGCATCCGCCAGGAGGCATTCCACCGCTCGCAGATCATGGACACCTTCGGTTACCTCACCGAGGAGATCGGTCCGCGGCTGAGCAACTCGCCGTCGATGGCGCGCGCCAATGCCTGGACGCGCGGCAAGTTCGAGCAGTGGGGCCTGGTCAACGTGCGCGACGAGGCCTTCGACGGTTTCGGCCGCGGCTGGGAGTTCAGCTCGGCCAGCGTGGAGATGCTGGGGCCGCGCGTGCTGCCGCTGCATGCCCTGCCCAAGGCGTGGACGCCGGGCACCAACGGGCCGGTCGAAGGGGAACTGGTGCAGGTGGCCATCAAGACCAAGGCCGACCTGGACAAGTACAAGGGCAAGCTGCGCGGCAAGATCGTGCTGCTGGACCCGGCGCGCGAGTACAAGCGCGGCACCACGCCGGACTCGCAGCGCTGGACCGAGGCCACGCTGGCCGACCTGCATCATTTCGAGCTGCCCAAGCCGGTCACCGCCGCCGAGCGCGACAAGCGCACCGCCGAGTTCCTCGAGCGGCAGGAGCTGGGCGAGGCCGCGCGCCGCTTCTTCGTCGACGAAGGCGTGCTGGCGGCCATCGGCATCAGCGGCTGGGACAACGGCATCCTGCGCGTCACCGGCGGCGGCTCGCGCAAGGCGGGCGAGCCGGTGGGCGTGCCCGAGCTGGTGATGATGTCCGAGCACTACAACCCGCTGGTGCGCGCGCTGGACAACAAGGAGACGGTGCGGTTGCGGGTGGACGTGGATGCGCGCTTCACCGACGAGACCGACCAGCCCGGCTACAACACCGTGGCCGAGATCCGCGGCAGCGGCAAGGCCGACGAGATCGTCATGCTCGGCGCGCACATGGACTCCTGGCACACCGGCACCGGCGCGGCCGACAACGCCGCCGGCGTGGCGGTGATGATGGAGGCCATGCGCATCCTCAAGGCGGTCGGCGCCAAGCCCAAGCGCACCGTGCGCGTGGCGCTGTGGAGCGGCGAGGAGCAGGGCCTGGTCGGCTCGCAGGCCTACGTGGCCGAGCATTTCGCCGCCTATCCGGCACCGACCGACCCGCAGCAGCTCAAGCTCCCGGCCGCGTTCCGCAAGCCCACCGGCCCGCTGCAGCGCAAGCGCGACTACGACCGCTTCTCGGCCTACTTCAACCTGGACAACGGCTCCGGTCGCATCCGCGGCATCTATGCCCAGGAGAACGCGGCGGTGGCGCCGATCTTCAAGGCGTGGCTGGCGCCGTTCGCCGATGTCGGTGCCACCGAGGTGGTCAGCCGCAACACCGGCAGCACCGACCACATCAGCTTCGACCGCGTCGGCCTGCCGGGCTTCCAGTTCGTGCAGGACCGGCTGGACTACTCCACCAACGTGCACCACAGCCACCTGGACACCTACGACCACGCCGAGCCGGACGACCTGCGCCAGGCCGCGGCCATCGTGGCCACCTTCGTCTACCAGGCGGCGATGCGCGACGAGAAGCTGCCGCGCAAGCCGTTGCTGGAGCAGTGATCCGCGGGTGATCCGGGTCCGGCAGGCCGCAATGGCCTGCCGGACCGGGGCATGCGGTGCGGCGGCCGGGCAGGAGAGCGGCGGCAAGGGTAAAATCGCCCGATTCCCGTCCTGCCAGAGCGTTCCATGACCTGCCGCACCCGCTTCGCCCCCAGTCCCACCGGCTACCTGCACATCGGCGGCGCGCGCACCGCGCTGTACTGCTGGCTGCAGGCGCGCCACCACGGCGGCAAGTTCGTGCTGCGCATCGAAGACACCGACCGCGAGCGCAGTACCCAGGCGGCGATCGACGCGATCCTGGAGGCAATGGACTGGCTGGGCCTGGACTACGACGAGGGCCCGTTCTACCAGACCGCGCGCATCGACCGTTACCGCGAGGTGGCCGAGCAGCTGCTGGCCGCCGGCAAGGCCTATTACGCCTACGAGACCCGCGAGGAACTCGAGGCCATGCGCGAGGCGGCGATGGCCCGGCAGGAAAAGCCGCGCTACAACGGCGCCGCACGCGAACTCGGCCTGCCGTACCGCGACGATCCCAACCGGGTGATCCGCTTCAAGAACCCGACCGATGGCGTGGTCGCCTTCGACGACATGATCAAGGGCCGCATCGAGATCGCCAACGCCGAGCTCGACGACATGGTGATCTTCCGCCCCGACGGCTATCCCACCTACAACTTCGCGGTGGTGGTGGACGACTGGGACATGGACATCACCGAGGTCATCCGCGGCGACGACCACATCAACAACACCCCGCGCCAGATCAACATCTACGAGGCCTTGGGCGCGCCGGTGCCGCAGTTCGCGCACATGCCGATGATCCTGGACGAGGCCGGCGCCAAGCTGTCCAAGCGCACCGGCGCGGCCGACGTGATGCAGTACAAGGACGCCGGCTACCTGCCGGACGCGCTGATCAACTACCTGGCGCGGCTGGGCTGGTCGCACGGCGACCAGGAGATCTTCTCGCGCGAGGAGCTGGTGGCGCTGTTCGACGTGCGCGACGTCAACTCCAAGGCCTCGCGGCTGGACATGGCCAAGCTCGGCTGGGTCAACCAGCACTACCTCAAGAGCGAGGACCCGGCCGCCATTGCCCCGCAACTGGTCTGGCAGCTGCAAAAGCTCGGCATCGACCCGGCCACCGGGCCCGCTCCGGAGGACGTGGTGGTAGCGTTGCGCGAGCGCGTGCAGACGCTGAAGGAAATGGCCGAGAAGGCGCAGGTCTGGTACCTGCCGCTGGAGCACTACGACGAGGCCGCGGTGGCCAAGCACCTCAAGCCGGCCGCCGCCGCGCCGCTGTCCAAGGCGCGCGAGCTGCTGGCGGCCTTGCCGGAATGGAACGCCGAGGCCGTCTCCGCCGCGCTGCACGAGGTCGCCACCGCGCTGGAGCTGGGCATGGGCAAGGTCGCCCAGCCGCTGCGCGTGGCCATCACCGGCACCCAGGTCAGCCCCGACATCGGCCATACCGTGTACCTGGCCGGCCGCGAACAGGCCTTGAAACGCATCGATGCGGCGCTTATCAAGGTTGAAGCGATCGCCTGAGCCGGGAGGCCCCATGTCCAGCACGCACGTCTGTACCGACCCGCACCACCATGTCGACGATGCCGCCGGCTTCGTCCAGGCGGTCGAGCGTGCCTGCCGCGAACGGGGCCTGCGCCTGACGCCGATCCGCGCCAACGTGCTGCGGCTGATCGCCGAGGCCGGCAAGCCGGTCAAGGCCTATGACCTGCTGGAGTGGGTGCGTGAGGGCAAGGGCGTGGGCGCCGATGCCCCGCCCACCGTCTACCGCGCGCTGGACTTCCTGATGGCGAATGGCTTCGTGCACAAGCTGTCCTCGGTCAACGCCTTCGTCGCCTGCCACCATCCCTCCAGCGCCCAGCACTCGGTGCCGTTCCTGATCTGCGACCGCTGCCACAGCGCGGTCGAGCTGGAGGACCGCGAGGTGGTCACGCAGCTGGAAAAGCGCGCCAAGGCGCTGGGCTTCCAGCCGCAGGCGCAGACGCTGGAAGTGCACGGGCTGTGCGCGGAGTGCGCGGTCGATTGATTCGCACGCGTGGCCGGCCGCCGGCAATGGCACGCCGTCGCACCCGTTCATCGTGATGAAGCCTGGTGATGCGCGCGGGGCGCGTCGGGATGCTATGTAGTGTCTTCCATACCGGGAGGAGGACATTGCGATGGAAACCGAGCAACTGCATCGCGGGCGCCTGATCGACCACCTGCAACTGGTGGTACGCGACCTGCCGGCGAGCCGGCGCTTCTACCAGGCGGTATTCGACGTGCTCGGCGTGCCGATGGGTGGCAGCGGCGAGGACTACTTCTGGGCCGACGAACTGTTCGTCTCCACCGCCGACAGCGAGGCCGCGCAGGGCGAACTCACCGGGCGCCACCACCTGGCCTTCCAGGCCGCGGACCGGGCCATGGTCGATGCCTTCCACGCCGCGGCGCTGGCCAATGGCGGCCGCGACAACGGCCAGCCCGGCGAGCGCCCGTACCATCCGGGCTACTACGGCGCCTTCGTGCTGGATCCGGACGGCAACAACATCGAGGCGGTATTCCACGGACCGGCACGGCGCAGCGCCGATTCGGTGGTGGTGACGTTCTGAGCGCGCCGGGCAGGCGTGCTTCCCCGCCGGGTCCTCGTGCGATCGCCGCTGCGACCGCAATCGGCAACGCGGACGAATCCTCGCATTCGACGGAGCGACCGGTTCCCTGCTCCTGAAGCCTGACCGGTCCTCGTGCAGACAGAAAATGCTTTTTCGGCAGCCGAACAGCTGTCCATCCGGGAGCGTTCGTGCAGATCGAGGCAACGTCCATGGGCTCCCGCCTGCGCGGGAGCGACGATCGGAATTTTCGGGAGCGTGCTGGCGGGTGTCAGCGCCCTCACCGGCACCGTAGATCGCAGGCGGGGCGGACTGGATGGTCGCCCGAGAAGAAAGCCGCCCCGGATGAAAAAAGGACGCGGCCCGAAGGCCACGTCCTGGATGACGCATGAAGCGGGATGCGCGAAGGCTCAGAAGAACAGGCGCACGCCGAACGAGGCGCTGCGGCCGGGCAGCATCACGTCGTCCTTGAGGAACGAGGTGTGCACGCGCGCCTGCTGGTCGGTGAGGTTGTTGCCGTCCAGGAACACTTCCCACGAACTGCGGCCCGCATCGACGTGGTAGGCGATGTGCGCATCGACCAGCGTGTAGCCGGCGGTCGGGGTCTCATTCTCGGCCACCTTGTCCTGCTTGTTGACGCGGGTGGCGCCCAGCGACGCGCGCCAGTTGCTGTTCTCCCAGCGCAGCTGGCTGCCCACGCGCGAGGGCGCGATGCGCGGCAGGTTGCCGCCATCGACCAGGCGCGCGCGCACGGTGTCGCCGAACACGCGCAGGTCCCAGGTGCCATGCTCGTTGTTGGCCAGGTGGAAGGTCGCCTCGCCCTCGAAGCCGTGGAACTTGGCGTCGCCCTGGCTCCACTGGCGGATCGGCAGCTCTTCGTCCTCCTCGTCCCAGTACCAGTCCTCACCGGTATCGGCCAGGTAGATGAAGTCGTTGTAGCGGTTGTAGTAGGCCGAGACCTTGGCGTCCACCCAGTCGTTCTGGTACTGCAGGCCCAGCTCGACCTGGTTGGCGGCCTCCTTCTTCAGGTCGGCGTTGCCGACCTCGTAGGCCAGGGTGGCGATGTGCGGGCCGTCGGCGAACAGTTCCTCCTCGGCCGGCGCGCGCTCGGCATGGTCCAGGTTGAGGGTCATGCGCCAGTTCGGGTTGAAGCGCCAGGCGCCGCTGAGCGACAGGCTGCCCGGATGGAAGTCGCGCGACAGGCCGCTGTCGGTTTCGTACTTGACCTGGTCCACGCGTGCGCCGAGGTCGGCCTGCAGGGCGCCCCAGCTGTTGCGCGCCAGGCCGAACACGCCGACGGCCTTGGTGTCGGTCCTGGGCACGAACGACTCCTCGCCGATCGCCTCGAAGGTCGAGTCGCTGCCCTGCACGCCGACGGCCGTCTGCCAGCCGTTCGACGCGGCGAAGGCGGCCTCCACGCGGCCCTCGTTGGCGCGCTTGCTGAAGATGGTGCCGACCTCGTCGCCCTCGAACTCGGTGTGGTCGTACTGGGTGTGGCCGAAGCTGTAGCGCAGGCTGCTGCCTTCGCCCCACGGATCGTTCAGGCCGCCCTTGAGCTCGTAGCGGTCCTGCTTCATCCGCAGCCACACGCCGCGCTCGCCCTCGTCCAGGTCGCCCGGCTCGCCGGGGTTGCCGTAGTCGTCGCGGAAGCGCGAGGCCGACACGCCGACGAAGCCCCAGTCGCCCGACAGCGAGGTGCCGACCGAGCCGGACTTGGTGTCGACGAACGAATTGTCCTGGCGGCCGAGCGGGGTATCGTAGTCCTTCTGGTTGCGGTACACGCCGTCGGCGTGCATCGACAGGCCGCTGCCGTTGCCGGCATCGACGCGGAACATGTCGGTGTTGCCGTCGCGGTCGCCGCCGTCGAAGCGCACCTCGGCGCGGCCGCTGAAGCCGTCCACCGGCGTCTCGGCGATGCGCCCGTCGACCACGTTGACCACGCCGCCGATGGCGCCGGAGCCGTACAGCAGGGTGGACGGGCCCTTGAGCACCTCGATCTGGTCGGCGAGGAAGGATTCCACCGCCGGCGAGTGGTCCTGGCTCACCGTGGACACGTCCTGCGAGGACAGGCCGTCGTTGAGCACGGCCACGCGCGGGCCATCCATGCCGCGGATGATCGGGCGGCCGACGCCGGGGCCGAAGTTGGAGCTCTGCACGCCGGGCAGGCCGGAAATGGTCTCGCCCAGGCTGGCCGCGCGTGCTTCGTCCAGGCGCTCGCCGCTGAGCACCTCGACCGGGCGGCTCAGTTCGGTGGCGCTGTCGCGCAGCGGGCTGGCGGTGACGATGATGGCGTCCAGGTCCTTGGCGTGGCGATCGTGCGCGGTGGAGACATGGCGGCTGTCGCTGGCCGGCGGCACGTCGGCATCTGCCGCGGCGGCCTGGGCGGCCGGAGCGATCAGCGCGGCCAGCGCCAGGGTGAGAAGGTGGCGGCGGGGAAGCGAATTCGGAAGGGATTTCATCGGGTTGCCTGAAACGGGGAGAGGGTCCTGCCTGCGGCAGGGTTGTTGGACACACGCAGCGGGAATCCGGCGACCCGGGCCCGGGAGCCGGCCCTCGATTGGATGGGGGCGGCAGGCGGAGGCGGGGGCGCGGCAGGGCTGGTTGCGACGTCGTGGATGTTATAATATTCCAACCCGCAGTTCGACCCCTCCCAAAAGTCATGCCTGCATGAAGTCGCCCTTGTCCCGTCTGCTCGATCGTTTCGGCGCCACCGGCTCGCTGCTGTGCGCGGTGCACTGCGCCGCTCTGCCGATCCTGCTCGCGCTGCTGCCTTCGCTTGGCCTGTCGTTCCTGTTCAACGACGGGCTGGAGGTCGGCTTCGTGGTGTTCGTCAGCGTGCTGGGCCTGTTCAGCCTGGTGTGGGGCTATCGCCGGCACCACGTCTTCCGCGCGCTGAGCATCCTGCTGGCCGGGCTGCTGCTGCTGTGGGCGGGCGTGCTGTACCCGCCATTGCACGAGTCCACGGTCCCGCATGCGGTGGTGATGACGCTGGGCGGCGTGCTGGTGGGCCTGGCGCACCTGTTGAACCTGCGGCTGAACCACTGGCACGTGCACGACGCCAGCTGCGCGCATTGAGGCGGCGCAGCCTGCGTGCGGGCCGCCGGGACGGGCCGCTGTGTTAGTCTTTGCGACCTCGCGCGTCCGGCCTCGGGCCGGGAACGGCGCGGTCCAATGTTCAATCTTTTCTTAGGAGTATCCGCAATGGGTAAGGGTGACCGCAAAACCGCCAAGGGCAAGCGCTACAACGCCAGCTACGGCAATTCGCGCAGCCACAGCGTGGCCAAGGTGACCGTGGGTGCCGCCGCGCCGGTCGCCAAGAAGACCGTGGTCAAGGCGCCGGCCAAGAAGGCCGTGGCCAAGAAGACGGTCGCCAAGGCCGGCTGAGCCGGGCATTGCCCCTCGGGTCAAGAACGCGGCGCTTGCGCCGCGTTTTTTTATGGCCGTCGTCCACGAGCCTGCTCGGGGGCCACCGCCGTGCGATGCTGCCGCCCCCCGGTGGAGATCCCTCGCGCGCCGGGCATTCGCTCCGGCCAGGAGCGGTTCCGTCGGCGCAGCCGCCGCATTCGTCGCATGGTCGTTCGCAAGGGCGGCCGCCTCGGCATCATGCCGGCGGTCCATCGATCGAAGGAGACGAACATGCACGGCCCCCTTGCATTGCTTACCGCCATTTCCATCGCCGCCCTGGCGCCGGCTCCCGCCCACGCGTTCGACGATGCCGAAATGGCCCGCCAGGTGGGCCAGCGCCTGCAGGGCGATCGCACCGGCGCCTGCATGGCGGTGGCGGTGGTTGAGCGCGAGCGCGTCGCGCGTACCTTCCAGTGCGCCGACGACAAGGACCTCGCCCGCATCGGCCCGGATGCCGCGTTCGAGATCGGCTCGGTCAGCAAGACCATGACGGCGGCTCTGCTGGCCGAGCTGATCGGACAGGGCAGGGGAACGCTGGACGACACCCTGGCCTCGTGGTTGCCCGAGGGCACCGCGGTGCCGGAGTACCAGGGCCAGCCGATCCTGTTGCGGCACGTGGTCACGCATACGTCGGGGCTTCCGGCGCTGCCGTCGCGGCTGGGTGCCACGGACATGGCCGACCCCTATGCGAACCTGGACGAGGCCGCGCTGCTGGCCTCGCTGGGCGATGCGACGTTGACGGCCGCGCCGGGCAGCCGCTTCGAATATTCCAATTTCGCCTCGATGGTGCTCTCGTACGCCGTCGCGCGCCGTGCCGGTATGGATTTCGAGAGCCTGCTCAGGCAGCGCCTGTTCGCGCCGCTGGGCATGCGGGGCGCGTATGTCGGCGACCCGCCAGCCGGCGTGCGTGCCGCCGTTGGCCATACCGCCAACGCCAGGCCGACGCCGGCCTGGCACTTCGCCACCAACCTGGCCGGCGTCGGCGGCGCGCGCGCCACCCTCGACGACATGGTCCGCTACGTGCAGGGCAGCCTGGGCTGGACCGATGCGCCGATCCGCGCGGCGTTGCAGAGCACCCATGCGCAGCTGTCCGAACAACCGGCAATGGGCATGAACTGGATGCGGGTGCCGGTGAAGGACCGGGTGGTGCTGATGCATGAAGGCGGTACCGGCGGATTCTCCGCCCTGGTCGCGCTGGACCCGCAGCGGCAGCGTGGCGCGGTGATCCTGTCCGATACCTCGTGGAGCTCGATCGGCGGCCTGGACAGCCTGGGACTGCACCTGGTCGATGACGCCTTCCCGCTCGGCAAGCCGCGCAGGGAGGCCGCACCCGAGCCGGCGCTGCTGGAGGCGCTGGCCGGCGAGTACCGGTTGCAGGGCGCAACGAAGGTGACCCTGCGCCAGCGCGACGGCCGGCTGTACGTCCAGGCCGACGGGCAGGAAGAAGCCGCAATGGGCCATGACGACGCCGGCGACTTCTATCCGCTGGAGACGGATGCGGTGCTGCGTCCGCAGCGCAAGGCCGACGGCAGCTATGGTTTCACCTGGATGCAGATGGGGGCGGTGTTGCCGGCGACCCGTATCGATGCCGGGCGCGTGCCGCCGGTAGTATCGGCAGCCGAGCTGAAGCAGTACGAAGGCAGCTATCCGCTGCTGCCGTCGTTGTCGCTGCAGGTGCGCGAGCAGGATGGGAAACTGCATGCCCAAGCCACCGGGCAGGCGGAGTTCGCACTGGATGCCGTGGCGGCCGACAGCTTCGAGGCGCCGGCCTACGGCATCGAGATCCGCTTTCTGCGCGGCGATGGCGGCCGCGTGGAATCGCTGGAACTGCACCAGCAGGGCCAGGTGCTGCGCGGATCGAAGCAGTGAACCCCGTATCCATAGGACAGGGACATCCATGACCGGAAAGGCCGACTACTCCTTGCGCCAGGTGTTGCCTTCCGAAGTGCTGCTCGGCGGCGGCATGATCTGGAGCCGCTACCGGCAATACCCGGTGTTCAGCCTGCGCTGGCTCGGCGGCCGCAGCCTGGTGTTCTGCAGCGTGATCGCGGTATGCGCGGCCTTCATCGGCGCGGCCACCGGCCTGGTGGTGCAGGATCCTGTGGTGGCGCTGAAGGCGGGGGCGACCCAGTTCGTGGCGTTCAGCCTGATGGCCACGCTGGGGCCGGCGCTGGCCACCGCGGTGCGCTACCGGCGCTGGCCCGAGGCGTACGAGCGCAAGGCGGTCGTTGTCGCGGTGCTGATCGGCATGCTGCTGAGTTTCATGGTCGACCGTTTCGCCTCGGCCTACGTCGCCAGCCTGGTCCCCCACGACCTGGCCAAGCTGGACGTGGCGGCGCGGCCGGCAATGGGGCCGTGGCTCAGGGGCTTCATCCTTGCGATCAACCTGGCCGGCCTGGTGATCATCTACGGCCTGTTCGGCGGCGGACTGGCGCTGCGCGCGTACTTCAGCGAGCGTGCGCGCTGGCAGGCGCACCGGCACCGGCAGGCGCTGGACGGGGCCATGCGGCTGGCGCGCGACGCCGACCTGCGGCTGGGCGTGCTGCAGGCGCAGGTGGAGCCGCATTTCCTGTTCAACACACTGGCCTCGGTGCGCGCGCTGGTGCGGCAGGACCCGGCGCAGGCCGAGGCCACGCTGGACGCGCTGGCCGATTTCCTGCGCGCCACCATCCCCAGGCTGCGCGACGGCGAGGCCGCGTTGCATTCCACCCTCGGCCAGCAGCTGGACATGTGCGCCACCTACCTGGCGCTGATGCAGGTGCGCATGGGCGGACGGCTGCGGTACGAGGTGCAGGCCGACGATCGCCAGCGCGCGCATCCGTTCCCGCCGGCGCTGCTGATCACGCTGGTGGAGAACGCGATCAAGCACGGCATCGAGCCCCGCCCGGGCGCCGGCCGCATCGATATCGTGGCGGCGGTGGAGGACGGCCGGCTGCGGGTGCGGGTGGCCGACGACGGTGCCGGGCTCAAGCCGGGACTGGTGGGCAGCGGCGTCGGCCTGGCCAACGTGCGCGAGCAACTGGCGCAGCGCTTCGGCGACCGCGCCGGCCTGCGCCTGCAGCCGCGCGAGGGACACGGCGTCGTCGTCGAGATCGAGGTGCCATGGGAGGACGGAGCATGAAGCAGGACACCACCGAGCGGACCAGCGGGCTGATCGCCGAGGACGAGGCGCCGCAGCGGCGCGCGCTGCACGACCAGTTGCGGCGTGCCTGGCCGGAGCTGGAACTGGTGGCGGTCTGCGAGGACGGCGTCTCGGCGCTGGAGGCGGTCGAGCGGCATCGTCCCGGCGTCGCCTTCCTCGACATCCGCATGCCCGGTGTCGGCGGGCTGGACGTGGCCCGCGTGGTGGTGGCGCAGGGCGGGCTGGTGGTGTTCACCACCGCCTACGACGCTTATGCGGTGCACGCGTTCGAGGCCGGCGCCGTGGACTACCTGCTCAAGCCGGTGCAGCCGGCGCGACTGGAACAGGCGGTGGCGCGCCTGCGCGAACGCCTGGCGCAGGCACGCGCGCCCGGCCTGCAGGGGCTGATCGACGACCTGGAGGCGCGCCTGCGGCCGCAGGGCGAGCGGCTGATCCGCTGGATCAGCGCCAGCGTCGGCGACAGTGTCAGCATGATCGGCATCGACGAGGTGCTGTACTTCCAGGCCCAGGACAAGTACGTGCGGGTGGCCACGGCATCCGGCGAGGCGCTGATCCGCACGCCGCTCAAGGACCTGCTGGCGGGGCTGGACCCGGACGAGTTCTGGCAGGTGCATCGCGGGGTGGTGGTACGCGTGTCCGCGATCGAGCGCATGTACAAGGACGAACTGGGGCGGTTGGCGATCCGCCTGAAGCGGCGGCAGGAGGCGCTGCCGGTCAGCGCCGCCTTCGCGCACCGCTTCCGCGGCATGTAGGCCGGCGGCGGTGCCCGCTCAGGGCATGTCGCGCAGCGCCGGCAGCAGGGCCTGCGGGTTGCCGTCGTTGGCGGCGGCGGGGATCCCCAGCAGCCGCGCAAGCAGCGGATACACGTCGACGTTGTCGAACGGCGGCAGCACCTGGTGCTGCTTGAACGAAGGGCCGCGGGCGATGAACACCGCGCGCATCGACGGCAGCGCCGGGTCGTAGCCGTGCGAGCCGCGGGTGGTGCCGGCGGCGCGGCGCCGGGCCACCTGTTCGGCCGGCAGCGCGTCCCAGCCCTCGTGCATCTGGCAGACGATGGCCGGAATGCGCGGATGCGTGCCGTAGTGCCAGCGCGCAGGCAGGTCCTGCTTGCGCCAGCAGTCGTACTGCGGATGCGCGCCGAGCAGGCGCGCCTCGGCGGCGGCCTGCTGGCCGGGCAGGGGCGCGAAGCCCACCGACTGGCCGATGGAGACGGCGCTGGCCACGCTCGGCGGCACCATGTCCTCGATCGCCAGCCGGTGGTCCGGGGCGACCGTGCTCATGCCGTGGTCGGAGACGATCACCATGTCCACCGCGCCGGCCAGGCCCGACCGCGCGACGCCCTCGTCCAGCCGCCCGATCGCCGCGTCCACCTGCCGTACCGCCTGCGCGTACTGCGGCGATCCGGGGCCGAAATCGTGGCCGGCCAGGTCCACCTGTTCGAAGTAGAGCGTGACCAGTTGCGGCTTCTGCGGACCGGTGTCGGCGAGCCAGTCCAGCACATCGTCCACGCGCGAATCGAGGCTGACCCGGGCGTCGTAGGGCCGCCAACGGCTGGGGCGCACGCCCTGGATGGCGGCCTCGCTGCCCGGCCAGGACCAGGTGGCGGCGTGCATGCCGGCCTTCTCCACGCCGACCCAGATCGGCTCGCCGCCCCACCAGCGCGCGTCGCCGACCGCGTCGCGGTCCTCGACCTTGAAGCGCCCCAGGGTTCCATCGCTCATGCTGTTGTGGATCACGCCGTGGTGATCCGGGCGCAGGCCGGTGACCAGGGTGTAGTGGTTGGGGAAGGTGAGCGACGGGTAGGACGGATTCATCCACTGCGCGCGCACGCCCTCGTCGGCGATGCGCGACAGGTTCGGCGCGATGCGCGGATCGACGGCGTCGGCGCGCAGGCCGTCGATCGAGACCAGCAGCACGACCGGCCGCGCGGGAGCGTCGGCGGCGCGTGGGGGGACGGAAGAGGCGCAGGCGGTCAGCAGCAGCGCGGTGCAGGCTGCAAGGAAGCGGAGCAGGGTCATCGCGGCATGATAAGCCGCGATGATGGCAAGGCGAAGACGCAAGCGCGGCTGCGGCGCGCTGGCGTGCGGGACTCAGCCGAACAGGTCGGCGGCCGCGTGCGACGGCGTATCCGCGCCTTCCAGTTGCAGCAGCGCGGCCTTGGTCGGCAGGCCGCCGCCGAAGCCGGTCAGGGCGCCGTTGGCGCCGATCACGCGATGGCAGGGCAGCACGATCGGCAGTGGGTTGCGGCCGTTGGCGGCGCCGACCGCGCGGCTGGCGCCTGGCCGGCCGACGTGGCGCGCCAGTTCCGCGTAGCTCCAGGTGGCGCCGAACGGGATCTGCGCCAGCGTCCGCCATACCTGCAACTGGAATGCGGTGCCCACGGGGGCAAGCGCCAGGTCGAACCGGCGGCGCCGGCCATCGAAATATTCCAGCAGTTGCGTGCGGGCATCCGCCACCGCGGCGGGATCGTGGCGCCAATGTTCGCGACCGTGCGGCGGATAGCGGTTCTGCGGGAACAGGACGTGGCGCAGGCCTTGCGCGTCGGCGGCCACGGTGAGGATGCCGATCGGGCTGTCGAAGGCGTCGTAGCTGAGCGTGGTCATGGTGATCCTCCTGTCAGGCTCGGGGCCTGTGGTGGCTGCACCGCCACAAGTGACGGCGCAAGCGGAATGGATGCGCGTCTCAAGTCTTCCTGTCGCGCTCGGCGGCCAGGTGCCACAGGTGCAGCACGGCGTAGGCGCGCCACGGCCGCCAGGCCTGCGAGCGGGCCTCGGCCTGGCGTTCGCCCAGCCGCTGGCCGGCGCCGAGCACCTGCTGCAGCACCAGGTCGCCGGCAGGGAAGGCGTCGGGCTGGCCGAGCGCGCGCAGGGCGATGTAGTGCGCGGTCCAGCGGCCGATGCCGGGCAGGGCGGTGCAATGGAGGATGAAGTCCTCCAGCCGCTGGCCGGCGCCGAAATCGAGCCGGCCCGCGGCGTGCGCTAGGGCCAGCGCGCGCAGCGTGGCCGCGCGCGTGCGCGGCAGGCCCAGGCTTTCCAGCGGCGCCTCGCACAGCGCCTGCGCCTCGGGAAAGGCGCGGTCCAGCC
>JAFADB010000058.1 GCA_023425225.1 Pseudomonadota bacterium | reverse complement strand
CGTTCCTGCGCCGCCCGGACCTGCTCAAGTCGCTGATCCTGCACTGGCAGCGCCATCCGGCCATGTCCTACCTGTTCTCCGGGCTGTTCATCGGCCCCACCAGCCAGGCCCCGCGCATCGACGAGGCCCGCCACGACAGCCTGTACGAGCTGGAGATCGCGCTGGCGCAGGTGCCCGGCCCGGAACAGGGCGAAGCGCCGCTGCCATGGCTGGTGGACCGGCTGCTGCGCAACCTGCTGGTCGATGTCACCGGCAACACCCACCGTGCCGAGATCTGCATCGACAAGCTGTTCTCGCCCGACGGGCCGACCGGGCGGCTGGGACTGGTGGAGTTCCGCGGCTTCGAGATGCCGCCCAATGCGCGCATGAGCCTGGCCCAGCAGCTGCTGGTGCGGGCGCTGATCGCGCGCTACTGGAACGCGCCGCTGGACGGCGGCTGCGTGCGCTGGGGTACCCAGCTGCACGACCGTTTCATGCTGCCGCACTACGTCTGGGCCGATTTCCTCGACGTGCTCGACGACCTGGCCCGGCACGGCTTCCCGATGCGGCCGGAGTGGTTCGCCGCGCAGCTGGAGTTCCGCTTCCCGTTCTGCGGGCAGGTCGAGTACGAGGGCGTGAAGCTGGAGCTGCGCCAGGCGCTGGAGCCGTGGAACGTGCTCGGCGAGCAGGGCGCGATCGGCGGCACCGTGCGCTTCGTCGACTCGTCGGTGGAGCGGCTGCAGGTCAGGGCCGAGGGCTTCAACCCGGCCCGCTACGCCGTCGCCTGCAACGGCCGCCCGCTGCCGATGACGATGACCGGCACCGCCGGCGTCGCGGTGGCCGGGGTGCGCTACAAGGCCTGGCAGCCGGCCAGCGGCCTGCACCCGCAGCTGCCGGTGGACGCGCCGCTGACCTTCGACCTGTACGACCGCTGGAGCGGCCGCGCGCTGGGCGGCTGCACCTATCACGTGGCGCATCCGGGTGGACGCAACTACGAGACCTTCCCGGTCAACGGCAACGAGGCCGAGGCACGCCGGCTGGCGCGCTTCCAGGACGAGGGCCATACGCCCGGCGCCTACGTGCTGGCCGAGGAGCGCGCGCCGGCCGAGTTCCCGCACACCCTCGACCTGCGCCGGCCGCCGGGGATCTGATGGGCATGGCGGCCGAATCCATGGACCCGCACGTCGCGGACGACCTGCTCGCGCGCTACCGGCGGCTGTGCGGCGGCGTGGACGAGCTGCTGTCCGCCGACGGCAGGCTGCGTCCGGTGTGGCGGCCGTTCGTCGAGCTGCTCGCCGGCCTGTCCGGCGACGAGCTGACGGCGCGCTTCGCCCGTGCCGACCAGTACATGAAGGACGCCGGCGTGCACTACCGCGTGTACGCGCCGCAGGCCGACGCGCGCGAGCGCGAATGGCCGCTGGCGCCGGTGCCGGTGCTGATCGACGAGGACGAGTGGACGCAGATCGGCCAGGGCCTGGTGCAGCGCGCCGAGCTGCTCGAGCGCATGGCCGCCGACCTGCACGGTCCGCAGCAGCTGGTCGCCGACGGCCTGCTGCCGCCGGAGCTGGTCGCCGCCAATCCCGGCTTCCTGCACCCGCTGGTCGGCACCCGCCCGCGCGACGGCCACTACCTGCACTTCATCGCCTTCGAGCTGGGACGCGGTCCGGACGGGCGCTGGTGGGTGCTTGGCGACCGCACCCAGGCGCCGTCCGGGGCCGGCTTCGCGCTGGAGAACCGGGTCGCCACCATGCGCGCCTTCCCGGACCTGCCCGCGGGCATGCACGTGCACCGGCTGGCCGGCTTCTTCCGCCGCTTCCGCAACGCGCTGCTGGCGCAGGCCGGCGGCCGCGCCGGCGAGGTGGCGATCCTGACCCCCGGCGCCGGCAACGAGACCTACTACGAGCACGCGTGGATCGCGCGCTACCTCGGCTTCATGCTGCTGGAGGGCGAGGACCTGACGGTGCGCGGCGGGCAGGTGATGGTACGCACGGTGGACGGCCTGCAGCCGGTCAGCGTGCTGTGGCGGCGGCTGGACGCCGCGTTCATGGATCCGCTGGAGCTGAACGCCGAATCGCGCATCGGCACGCCGGGCTTCGTCGGCGCGCTGCGCGCCGGCAGCGTTTCGGTGGTCAACGCGCTCGGTGCCGGGCTGCTGGAGACGCGCGCGCTGGCGGCGTTCCTGCCGCGCATCTGCGAGGAACTGACCGGGCAGGCGCTGGCGCTGCCCGGCATCGCCACCTGGTGGTGTGGGCAGGGCGTCGCGCGCGAGGAGGTGATCGCGACGCTGGAGCGGATGATGCTCGGCCCGGCGCTGGCCACCCAGTTGCCCTACGACGACCCGCAGGCGACGCTGCTGGGCGCGCGGCTGGACCCGGACGACCGCCGCCAACTGCTGCAACTGCTGCAGCGCGATGGCGCGCAGTGGGTGGCGCAGGAGGCGGTCACGCTGTCGACCACGCCGGCCTGGGTCGATGGCCAGCTGGAGCCGCGCCCGTTCGTGCTGCGCGCCTTCGCCGCGCGCACCGCCGAGGGCTGGCAGGTGATGCCCGGCGGCTTCGGCCGCATCGGCGCGCACACCGATGTGCATGCCATCACCATGCGCCTGGGCGGACAGGCGGCCGACGTGTGGGTGGTCAGCCCGGATCCGGTCAGCCAGGACACCCTGATCGTGCCCAGCGTGCTGTCGCAGCAGCGCCGGGTCGGCGACGAGCTGCCCAGCCGCGCCGCCGAGAACCTGCTGTGGCTGGGGCGCTACGCCGAGCGCGGCGAGGCCATCGCGCGCATCCTGCGCGCCTGGCACGCGCGCCTGGCCGAGAACCTCAGCCATCCGCCGCCGCTGCTCGCCACCCTGGGCGAGCACCTGGCGCGGCTCGACGTGGACGTGGCGCAGCCGATTCCCGACGGCCTGCTGCAGTGCCTGGGCGGGGCCACCACCAGCGCCGGGCGCATCCGCGACCGTTTCTCCCCGGACGGCTGGGCGGCGCTGCACGACCTGTCGCTCACCGCCGACCGCTTCGCGCGCAAGGTCAGCGCCGGCGACGACGCCAGCCGCGCGGCGAGCGTGCTGCTGCGCAAGCTGGCCGGCTTCTCCGGCCTGCTGCACGAGAACATGTACCGCTCCACCGGCTGGCGCTTCCTGGAGATCGGCCGCCGCATCGAGCGTGGCATCCAGACCGCGCAGCTGCTGGCGTTGCTGGGCGATGCCGACGTGCCCGGCGGGCTGCCGCAGGCGGTGCTGGAGATCGGCGACAGCGTGATGACCCACCGCAACCGCTACGGCGTGCAGACCGGCACCGCCAGCGTGTTCGACCTGCTGGCGCTGGACCCGCGCAACCCGCGCTCGGTGATGTTCCAGCTCGACGCGCTGCGCGCCGAGTTCGCGCAACTGCCCGGTACCTCGCCGCAGCACGGGCTGAGCGCGTTCGCCAAGGAGGCGCTGCGCCTGCACACGGCGCTGTCGCTGCGCGATCCCGGCCAGCTGTCGGCCGACGAGCTGCGCCAGCTGGGCGACGACATCGGCGGGCTGTACCTGCAGCTGTCGCAGGCCTACTTCGGTTGATGCCCATGCGCTACGACGTCCGCCTGCAACTGCGCTACGACTACCAGTATCCCGCCGCCAACGGCCGCCACCTGGTGCGGGTGCTGCCGCGCGCGCTGCCGGGCGAGCAATGGCTGCAGCAGTCGCAGCTGCGTTTCGATCCGTGCCCGGACGAGCTGGAGGAGTTCGAGGACTTCTTCGGCAACCGCGTGGTCTCGATCGCCCTGCGCGCGCCGCACCAGTCGCTGGACGTGCAGATGCACGCGCAGCTGGAAGTGGAGCGGCAGCCGCCGCAGCTGGACCTGTCGCCCGACATCGACGGCCTGCGCGATGAACTGGCGGCGGTGCGCTCGCTGGCGCCGGATTCGCCCAGCCACTTCCTGGCGCCGAGCCCGCGCGTGCCGGTGCTCGAGCGCATCACCGGCTATGCGGGCCCCAGCCTGCGCGCCACCCCCAGCGTGCTGGCCGCCGCGCAACACCTGGGCCGGCGCCTGCGCAACGATTTCGCCTACGATCCGGAGGCCACCGAGGTCGACACCCCGGTGGCGCAGGCCTTCGACATGCGCCGTGGCGTGTGCCAGGACTTCAGCCACATCATGATCGCCGGGCTGCGCGGGCTGGGCATTCCCGCCGGCTACGTCAGCGGCTTCCTGCGCACGCTGCCGCCGCCGGGCGAGCCGCGGCTGGAGGGCGCCGATGCCACCCACGCCTGGGTGCGGATCTGGTGCGGGCTGCAGATGGGCTGGCAGGAGTTCGACCCCACCAACGGCATCGCCGCCGGCGAGGACCACATCACCATCGGCCACGGCCGCGACTACGGCGACGTGGCGCCGATCGTCGGCGTGCTCAAGACCTCCGGCGAGCACGAGGCCAGCCAGGCGGTGGACGTGCTGCCGCTGGAGTGAGCCGGCAAACGGAAGACCCGCCAGCGGTGGAGTGCCTTGTCCCCTCCCTTGCGAAGCAGGCGGCGGGTACGAGCGCGTGCGAGCCACCGGCTCGCGCTCGGCACAGCGTCCATCGGATGCGCTGGTGGGCCGGCCGGCTGAGAAGGGGCCGTTGCCGTTGCGCGGGCTTTCATCGCGGCTGACGCCGCTCCCACGGCGGCAGGTCAGCGCCCTTCCTGGGCCTGTCCCGCGCGCGCGTAGCGCTGCGCGACGAAGGCGCAGACGATCAGCTGGATCTGGTGGTAGAGCATGATCGGCAGCACGATCGCGCCCAGGCTGCCGCCGGCGAACATCACCTTGGCCATCGGCACTCCGGTGGCCAGGCTCTTCTTCGAGCCGCAGAACACGATGGCGATCTCGTCGGCGCGGTTGAAGCCCAGCCGCCGCGCGATGAAGGTGATCAGGCCCATCGCCAGCGCCAGCAGCACCGCCGCGGCCACCGCCACGCCCAGCAGCGCCGGCAGCGGCGTGTCGCGCCACAGGCCCTCGATCACCGAGGCGCTGAAGGCGGTGTAGACCACCAGCAGGATGGTGCCCTGGTCGGTCCAGCGCAGCACCGGGCGGTGGCGTTCGACCCAGGCGCCGATCCATGGCCGCAGGAAATGCCCGGCCAGGAACGGCACCAGCAGCTGCAGCAGGATCTTGCCGATGGCGGTCCACGGATCGGCCATCGCCCCCTGGGTGCCGACCAGCAGGCCCATCAGCAGCGGCGTCAGGAACACCCCGAGCAGGCTCGACAGCGACGCCGCGCACACCGCCGCCGGCACGTTGCCGCCGGCCATCGAGGTGAAGGCGATCGAGGACTGCACGGTGGATGGCAGCGCGCACAGGAACAGCAGGCCGACGAACAGCTGCGGCGTCAGCAGCGCGTGCGCCAGCGGCTTGAACAGCAGTCCCAGCAGCGGGAACAGCACGAAGGTGCAGGCCAGGATGGTCAGGTGCAGGCGCCAGTGCAGCATGCCGGCCTTGACCGCCTCGCGCGACAGCCGCGCCCCGTGCAGGAAGAACAGCGCGGCGATGGCCACGTCGGTGACCACGTCCATCACCGTGGCGGCGCTGCCGGAGACCGGCAGCAGCGAGGCCAGCAGCACGGTGGCGAGCAGGGCGAGGGTGAACGGATCGATGCGCAGGCGCTGGAGCAGGTTGTTCATCGGCGATGGCGTTCGCTGGTTGGGGGCAGGGCGGGCGCGGTTCCCCGCGCAAGGATGCGCGCGTTGTCGTGCACGGGGGCACGCAACCCCGTCGCGGCCGACGCCGCTCCCACGGGATCGGGTTGGATCATCGCGCAGGAGTCAGGGGCCATGCATGGTGCCTCAACGGATCGCCGCGCGCGCGCGCAACAGCTCGCGCAGCTCGTACTTGTCCATCTCGTCCAGGCCGTGCTCGCGCTGCTTGGCCTGCAGCTCCTCCAGCCGCTGCTGTAGCAGCTGCCGCTCGAGCTGGACGGCGGCATCCTGCAGTTCGGCGGTCCACACCGTCTCTTCGCCGGGCAGTTCCAGCGCCGCCAGCTTGTGCAGCGCCGCCTGTTCCTCGCGCCCGGCGAAGTGCTCCAGCAGCGCGCCGGTGCTGATGTCCGGGCGCTGCCGCACCAGCTCGATCAGCTCGACCAGCAGCTCGATGCCCGGCAGCCGCAGCCCGGCGAAGCGGGCATGGCCCTCCATCGCCAGCGCCAGTGCCGGCTTCTGCAGGATCAGCGTGATCGCGCTGCGCACCAGGCTGCGTTTCTGCACCGGTGCGCGCCCGTGCGACGGCGGGCGCGGCGCGGCCGCGGTGCCCGCACTGCCGCCGCCGACTCCGGTCATGCGCGCCAGTTCCTGCTTCATCAGGTCGCCGAAGGCGCCGTCGGGGATCTGCGCCAGCATCGGCCGTGCGCGCTCGGCCAGCCGCGCGCGGCCGTCGAGCGTGGCCAGGTTGACCTCGCGCGCCAGCTCGTCGAAGAAGAACCGCGACAGCGGCGTGGCCTGCTTGAGCCGGGCGTCGAACGCCTCCTTGCCCTCCTTGCGCACGATGGTGTCCGGGTCCTCGCCGTCGGGCAGGAACAGGAAGAACGCCTGGCGGCCGTCCTTCATCCGCGGCAGCACCGATTCCAGCGCGCGCCAGCCGGCCTTGCGCCCGGCGTTGTCGCCGTCGAAGCAGAAGTACACGTCCGGGGCGTTGCGGAACAGCAGTTCGGCATGGTCCGGCGTGGTTGCCGTGCCCAGCGTCGCCACCGCCTGGGTGACGCCGAACTGGAACAGGCTGACCACGTCCATGTAGCCCTCGACCACGATCAGCCGCTCGATCTTCTGGTTGGCCTGGCGCACCTGCCACAGCCCGTACAGCTCGCGGCCCTTGTGGAACAGCGCGGTCTCGGGCGAGTTGAGGTACTTGGGGCCGTCGTCCTTGGCCAGCACGCGGCCGCCGAAGGCGATCACCCGGCCGCGGCGGTCGAGGATCGGGAACATCACCCGGTCGCGGAACTTGTCGTAGACGTGGCCGCGCTCGTTCTTGGAGAACAGCCCGGCGCGGTCGAGCAGCTTCATCCGCCGCTCGTCCTTGCCCAGCGCGTCCTTCAGCGCGCTGTAGCCGTCCGGCGCGTAGCCGATGCCGAACTGGGCGATGGTCGCCGCGTCGACGCCGCGCTCGCCCAGGTAGCTGCGCGCCTTGTCGCTGCCCTCCAGGTGCTTCTGGAAGAACTTCGAGGCCGCCTCCAGCGCCGAGTACAGGTCGCGGCTGTCGTCCTGCTGCTGCGCGCTGCGCGGCTGCGCCTCGCGCGGCACCTCCATGCCGGCGTGCTTGGCCAGTTCGTCGACCGCGTCGAGGAATTCGAGGCGGTCGTAGTTCATCAGGAAGCTGATCGCGGTGCCGTGCGCGCCGCAGCCGAAGCAGTGGTAGAACTGCTTGGTCGGCGAGACCGTGAACGAGGCCGAGCGCTCGTCGTGGAACGGGCAGCGCGCCGCGTACTCCTTGCCCTGGCGCTTGAGCGGCACGCGGGTACCGATCACCTCGACGATGTCGGTGCGCGCGAGCAGGTCGTCGATGAAGGCATCGGGGATCCTGGCCATCCTCAGCGCTCCCCGGTCCGTCGCGGCGCGGTGCCGGCGATCGCGCTGGCACGCCGTGCCGCGCCGCGGTCTGGCGAGGCGGCGACGGGTGCGGCGGGGAATGCGTGAGGAAGGCGTGCCATGGCAGACCGATAGGATGCCATGGCCGTCAAGCGCCGGCCCGCGGGTGGAGCCGGGCTTGCCCGGCTCGGGCTGTACCGGGAACGCTCCAGCCGGGCAGGCCCCGCTCTACAGGTGTTCTGGTTCCTGTGGTGCCGGTTCCGGTGTCGCGGGGGCGGGCGGCGGCGAGTGCCGCGCCTCGGCGCGCTCGGCGATCACCGAGGTGATCAGCGCCCCGGCGAAGAACACCAGGATCGCGTAGTACAGCCAGATCAGCAGCAGTACCAGCGCGCCCATCGAGCCGTAGGCACTGCCCGGGGCGGCCTGTGCCAGGTACAGCCCGATCAGGTAGCGGCCCAGCGCGAACAGCAGCGCGGTGATGACGCCACCGAGGATGGCCTGGCGCCACTCCACCCGGCGATCGGGCAGGTAGTGGTAGAGGAAGGCGAACGCGGCCGCGTACAGCACCAGCGTGGTGGTGTAGCCGATCGCCGGCAGCACCGAGGGCAGGCGGGCGAAGGCGACCTGCAGCGCGGTGGTGGCGAGCATCGAGATGATCAGCAGGAAGCCCAGCGCCAGCACCACGCCCATCGAGAACACGCGCTTCTTCAGCCAGGCCACCGCGCCGTTCAGGTGCAGGCGGTCGGAGCGGAAGATCAGGTTGAGCGCGCCCTGCAGCTGGGCGAACACCACGGTCGCGCCGACGAACAGCAGCAACGTGCTCCACAACCCGGCCAGCGAGCCGATGCTGGGCTGGTCGGTAGCATTGCGGATCACCGTATCGGCCACCGCCGCGGCGTTCTCGCCGGCCATCTGCCCGATCTGGTCGATCAGCGACTGCTGCGCCGGCGGATACAGCGAGGCGGTGAGCCACAGCAGCAGCACCAGCAGCGGCGCCATCGACAGCAGCGCGTAGAACGCCAGCGAGGCGGCCTGGGTCAGCAGGTCGATCTCGACGAAGCGCTGCACCAGCGCCACCGGCAGGCTGCGCTGGATGCGGTCACGGAGCTGCTGCAGGCGAGGGGACAGATGTGGGGCCATGCGGAACCGCGAGTCTCGAAGCCGGGTGTCCGTTCTAGCAGGCGGCATCCGAAGAGCGCATGAAAGCCGGCGGCGGAGCGGCGGTCGGTTGCCGGGAGTGCCGGGCATCGACTGAAGTATCGGGAGCAGCGGCGCCCTCGCGCATGCGCACTGCTGTCAGGAGATGACGCCAGACCTGCGCAATGTCAGCCGAAGCGGCGTGGCTCATGCTTGGGATAGGGCCGCGCCACTCCGGCTGACGGATGATCGGCCCGGCATTTTCCCCGGACAGTAGTGCGCTTTCACGGATAACGAGAAGCTAAGACTCAGCGCGCAAGCCTTCTCGGTTTCCCGGCGCCTGCGCAAAAAAGTGCAGCCCGGCCTCAGCCCACCAGTGCCTTCTTCACCAGCGCCGAGACCTGGCCCATGTCGGCCTTGCCGGCCAGTTGCGGCTTGAGTACGCCCATCAGCTTGCCCATGTCGGCCGGGCCAGCGGCGCCGGTCTGGGCGATGGCGGCCTGGACCGCGGCCGCGATCTCGGCCTCGCCCAGCTTGGCCGGCAGGTAGCGCTCGATCACCACGATCTCCTCGCGCTCGACCGCGGCCAGGTCCTCGCGGTTGGCGGCCTCGTACTGGGTCACCGAGTCCTTGCGCTGCTTGACCATCTTGTCGAGCACGGCGATCACCGCCGCGTCGTCCAGCTCGATGCGCTCGTCCACTTCCTTCTGCTTGATCGCCGCATTGATCAGCCGGATCACGCCGAGGCTGTGCTTGTCGCCGCTCTTCATCGCGGCCTTCATGTCGTCGGTCAGTTGCTGCTTGAGGCTCATGGCTTCACCTTCATGACGGGGCGGAACGTCCGGCGCGGGGCCGGATTCCGAGGGAACTGGAATCGCGGGGCCTGGCCGGAGCCAACGCAAAAAGCCGGCGACGCTTGCGCGTGCCGGCCTTTCGTAAGCGTCCAGCCGGCGCCGCGGGGCGGCCGGCGGGAGACCCGCGGATGAATCAGTACAGGCGCTGGCGCTTGGTGACGTCGCGCGAGGTACGGCGCAGCTGGCGCTTCACCGCGGCGGCGGCCTTGCGCTTGCGCTCCTGGGTCGGCTTCTCGTAGAACTCGCGCTTGCGGGTTTCGGCCAGCACACCGGCCTTTTCGCAGGTGCGCTTGAAA
The DNA here is from genome assembly GCA_023425225.1 of Pseudomonadota bacterium. Classification (GTDB taxonomy): domain Bacteria; phylum Pseudomonadota; class Gammaproteobacteria; order Xanthomonadales; family Xanthomonadaceae; genus MMGLT7. Next base: position 1,454 of record JAFADB010000058.1, on the reverse strand, counting down.
CGACGGAGCGCAAACTCGAAGGGCTCGTTTTCGCGGACTTTGACGCTGGGCATGGAATCTCCGGGAATTTGGCAGTCCGGCCGATGCTGGCCAGGCTGGTGCGAAAGGACTCGCATAACATCACGCCGGGTCAAGCCCGGTGAGCCGCGTATTATAGCGGCTCGATCGGCGACTGCAAGCCTGCGGGGCTTGTGCCGGCCGGATTCGGGTCCACAATGATGCCATGCGAGTCCTCGGCATCGAATCTTCCTGCGACGAAACCGGCGTGGCGGTCTACGACACGGCGCTGTCCGGCGCGGCCGCACTGCGCGCCCATGCGATCTACAGCCAGATCGCGCTGCACGCCGAATACGGCGGCGTGGTGCCGGAACTGGCCAGCCGCGACCACGTGCGCAAGGCGCTGCCGTTGATCCGCCAGACCCTGGCCGAGGCCGGGCTGTCGGTGCGCGACATCGACGGGGTGGCCTATACCGCCGGCCCGGGCCTGGTCGGCGCGCTGCTGGTCGGTGCCGGGGTGGCGCGTGCGCTGGCCTGGGCGCTGGAGGTGCCGGCGGTCGGCGTGCACCACATGGAAGGCCACCTGCTGGCGCCGCTGATGGGCGACGATCCGCCACAGCCGCCGTTCGTGGCGCTGCTGGTGTCCGGCGGGCACACGCAGCTGGTGGCGGTGGAGGCGATCGGCCGCTACCGGCTGCTCGGCGAAACCCTGGACGACGCCGCCGGCGAGGCCTTCGACAAGACCGCCAAGCTGATGGGGCTGCCGTATCCGGGCGGTCCGCAGCTGGCGGCGCTGGCCGAGCAGGGCAATCCGGGGCGGTTCCGCTTCGCCCGGCCGATGACCGACCGGCCGGGGCTGGACTTCAGCTTCTCCGGGCTCAAGACCCAGGTGCTGCTGGCCTGGCAGGGCAGCGACAAGTCCGAGGCCACCCGCGCCGACATCGCCCGCGGCTTCGAGGACGCGGTGGTCGACACCCTGGCGATCAAGTGCGAACGCGCGCTGGACGCGGCCGGCTGCGACACCCTGGTGGTCGCCGGCGGTGTCGGCGCCAATCGCCGCCTGCGCGCCAAACTGCAGGCGATGGCGGCCGCACGCGGCGGTCGCGCCTGCTTCCCGCCACCGGCGCTGTGCACCGACAACGGCGCGATGATCGCCTTCGCCGGCGCGCTGCGGCTGCAGGCCGGCCAGCGCAGCGGCGAGGCGGTCAGCGTGACGCCGCGCTGGGACATGGCGACGCTGCCGGCGCTGGTGTAGGCGGGGGGGGGCGACGCCCAGTCGGGTGGCCGCGTTCCGCGTCTGTCTTTCCACCGCAAGATGTGAACTGGGCAAGTTCCCTTCTCCCCCTTGCGGGGCCACGGCCCCCTTTTGGGGGGAAGGTGCCCGAAGGGCGGATGGGGGCTGTCTGGAGCATGGGAAAGCAACAGCAAAAGCTCCCCCATCCGACGCTGCGCGCCAC
>JAFADB010000036.1 GCA_023425225.1 Pseudomonadota bacterium | reverse complement strand
CCGGCCTCGACCGAAACCACGCGCACCAGGAAGTTGCCGCCTTCGTAGCTGACGTCGAACGAACCCAGCAGCTGCGCGCGGCTGGCGACGGTGACGCCCGGGATCGCCTCCAGCGCCTCGCCGACCTGGCCGAACACCTCGTCGCGCGAACCGGCCACCGTGAAGCCATTGGCGGATGCGGCCGGCGACTGGTTGGCCGCGGGAGCGGCCGGCTTGGCCGAGGCCAGCGCCGGCACCTGCATGGCACCGGCGGTGTTGGGCTGGTTCAGGTCCGGCGGGACTTCCAGCGGCCGCATCTCGGCCGGCAATGCGTAATCGCCCCGTGCCCCCTTGTGGAACCAGCTGCAACCGCTGGTGGCGGCGATCGTGAAGGACGCAAGCAACGCGACCGACACGGCGCGGGCGATGGGAGCGGAATGACGCATCTTGGGGAATCTCCTGGGTTTCAGGCCGCGAGCAGTTCGCGGCTGGATTGTTCTTCCAGCGCAGTCGCACTGGCGGCAAGGCGATCGGCCGCGGCGTGGTGGGCCGCGGAAAGGGGAAGCAGCGGCAGGCGCAGGCCGTGGCCGATGCCGGCACGCTGCAGCAGCGCCTTGATGGGAATCGGGTTGGGCTCGATGCCGCAGAACGCGTGGAACGGCCGCAGCTGCTCGTCCAGGGCCCGGGCTGCCGAATCCTCGCCCTGCCGGGCAAGATCGCACAGGCGGCGGAAGGTGGCCGGCAAGGCATTGGAGCCGACCGAGATCAAGCCGTCGGCCCCGGCCAGCATGGCCTGCACCGCGCTGCCGTCGTCGCCGCTGAAGACGGCGAAGTCCTCGCCGCGCAGCGCCAGCAGCGCCGGCATGCGGGCCGGATCGGTGTTGGCTTCCTTGATGCCGACGATGCCCGGATGCGCGCGCAGTCCGACCACGGTCTCCGGCAGCATGTCGCAGCCGGTGCGGCCCGGCACGTTGTACAGGATGACCGGCAGCCCGCCGTGCTCGGCGACCTCGACGAAATGCGCGTGCAGCCCCTGCTGGGTCGGGCGCACGTAGGGCGGCGTCACCACCAGCGCATAGCGCGCGCCCGCGGCGGCGGCCCGGCGCGTCTGCGCCACGGTCCGCGCGGTGGCCGACATGCCGGTGCCGGCGATGAGCGCGATCCGCGGGCCGACGATATCGGAGGCCATGCGCAGCAACTGGTCGTATTCCTCGTCCGACAGCGCCGCGGCCTCACCGGTGGAACCGGCAACCACCACGCCCTGCACGCCCGCGGCGAGCTGCCTGCGCAGCAGGTTCTCCCACCCGGCCAGGTCCAGCGTGCCATCGTCCAGGAACGGCGTGGCGAGGGCGGTGATGATGCCGGAAAGGGCCAATTGACGCTGCTCCGAGATACTGGACGGTGGGCCGCAAGCACACGGCCCGAGGACGGCTGCATGTTACTTGCGGCGCGAAAGCACGGGCAAGTATGCTGCACGCAGCGACGGGTATCCGCCCGGCCGCCATTCAGCCTGATGCAATGCCGGAACCCCCTTTGACCGACTCCACACCCCGGCCTTCGCCGACCGAAAACCACCTCCTGATCAACGCCTACACGACGCATCCGGAGTCTCCCCTGTTGCCCGTCACCCGCCGCATCGCCGACAGCGGCTGCAATCTGGTCGATGCGCGCCTGTCCACGGTGGGCCGCGACGTCTCGGTCACCGCGCTGGCCACCGGCTCGTGGGACTCGGTCGCCAAACTCGAGGCCATGCTCACCCGGCTGGAGCGCGAGGAAGGCTTCAAGCTGATCTGGTACCGCACCGCCGCCAAGCAGGCGCAGTCGAACCTGCTGCCCTACATCGTCGAGGTGATCGCCGCCGACAAGCCCGGCATCCTGTTCCAGCTGGCCGACTTCTTCGATCGCCAGGGCATCACCATCGAGAACCTGCAGAGCACCCGCTACCGGGCCATGCAGACCGGTGCGGAGATGTTCTCGGCGCAGGTGACCATCGGCGTGCCGGCGAACATGCACATCGCCGCGCTGCGCGACGACTTCCTCGAGTTCTGCGACCACCTCAACCTGGACGCGATCATGGATCCGATGAAGTTCTGATCGCCGCGTGACAGCCGGACGCTCCGGCGCAGCCCGGAGCATGTGAAACCAGTTGGAGGGATTCGCAAGCATGACCCCAGGCGAAAAACTGTCGAAACAGACGCTCTCGCTGCCGCTGCAGCTGTCCGGCGGCGCCAGCGCCACCCTCGCCGACTACGCCGGACGCTGGCTGGTGCTGTACTTCTATCCCAAGGACAGCACGCCCGGCTGCACCACCGAAGGGCTGGAGTTCAACGCGCTGCTGCCGCGCTTCGAGCAGCTCGACGCCGCCGTGCTCGGCGTCTCCCGAGACTCGGTCCGCTCGCACGACAACTTCTGCGCCAAACAGGGATTCGCCTTCCCGCTGGTCAGCGACGGCGACAAGGCGCTGTGCCGCGCCTTCGACGTGATCCGCGAGAAGAACATGTACGGCCGCAAGGTGCTTGGCATCGAGCGCAGCACCTTCCTGATCGCGCCGGACGGCACCGTCGCCGAGGCCTGGCGCAAGGTCAAGGTGGCCGGCCACGCCGACGCCGTCCTCCAGGCACTGCAGGCTGCACGCAAGCAGTGACCCGTTTACTTTCCCGCACCCGCCATCACCCTGCCCCGCAGGACGTGATGGCGCGGCCCTGTCCTTTCACCAGGAAGCCATGATGACCCGAGGCAAGCGCATCTACGTGCTGGATACCAACGTGCTGATGCACGATCCCACCGCGCTGTTCAAGTTCGAGGAACACGACGTGTACCTGCCGATGCAGGTCATCGAGGAGCTGGACAACGGCAAGAAGGGCACCTCCGAATCCAGCCGCAACGCCCGCCAGGTCAGCCGTTTCATGAACGAGCTGATCGAGGCGCAGGGCGCCGACAAGATCGCCTCCGGGCTGCTGCTGACCCGCCCCAACGGGCTGCAGCTGCGCGGTGCGCAGAGCATCGGCCACCTACGCTTCCAGACCACGGTGCCGCAGGAGGACAAGACCTCCTTCGGCGCGGTGGCGCCGGACAACCGCATCCTCGGCGCGATCCTGGCGCTGCGCCGCGACGAGCCGGAAATCCCGGTGGTGTTCGTCTCCAAGGACATCAACCTGCGGATCAAGGCGGCGATCGCCGGCATTCCCAGCGAGGACTACGAGAACGACCGCGCCCTGGACGACTTCAGCCTGCTCTACACCGGCGCGACCGAGCTGCCGGAGAACTTCTGGCAGAAGCACGACAAGGACCTGCGCAGCTGGAGCGACCGCGGCCGTACCAGCTACGAGATCCAGCTCGCCGAGGACGAGGACTGGCATCCCAACCAGTACCTGTACCTGCCCGGCGCCGACGAGATCGAACTGCGCGTGGTCAAGGTCGAGCCCGACGGGCGCGCCACGCTGACGCTGGTGGAGGACTTCCGCAGCGGCCAGCACGCGGTGTGGGGCATCGCCGCGCGCAACCGCGAGCAGAACTTCGCGCTCAACGCGCTGATGGACCCGGAGATCGACTTCGTCACCCTGCTCGGCACCGCCGGCACCGGCAAGACCCTGCTGGCGCTGGCCGCGGGTCTGGCGCAGACGATGGACCAGCAACGCTACCGCGAGATCATCATGACCCGCGCCACGGTCAGCGTCGGCGAGGACATCGGCTTCCTGCCCGGCACCGAGGAGGAGAAGATGACGCCGTGGATGGGCGCGCTGACCGACAACCTGGAAGTGCTCACCCACAACCAGGAAGGCGGCGCCTGGGGCCGCGCGGCGACCAACGACCTGCTGGCCAGCCGCATCAAGATCCGCTCGCTGAACTTCATGCGCGGGCGCACCTTCCTGTCGCGCTACCTGATCCTGGACGAGGCGCAGAACCTCACTCCCAAGCAGATGAAGACGCTGATCACCCGCGCCGGCCCCGGCACCAAGATCGTCTGCCTGGGCAACGTCGAGCAGATCGACACGCCCTACCTGACCGAGACCACCTCGGGCCTGACCTACGCGGTGGACCGCTTCAAGAACTGGCCGCACAGTGCCCACATCACCCTGCGCCGCGGCGAGCGCTCGCGCCTGGCCGATTACGCCTCGGAGGTGCTGTGAACGCATCGCGCCTGCTGCTGCCGGCCCTGCTGGCGGTTGCCACGGCGGCCTGCAGCGGCCTGTCGACCAAGCCGGATAGCGTGCCTACCCGGATCAAGGCCGGCCAGTCGTGGGTGATCACCCGCCAGGCGGTCGCCGAACAGGTACTCGATACCTGTTCGCGCGACAGCCCTGCGCACCATCCGGGCCGCGTCGGCGGCTTCTGGGCTCCCGGCCGCCAGCAGATCGAGCAGTTGGAGGCGCGGCAGCAGCAGCTCGCCGCTCGCATCGTCGATCCGGAGAGCTACGACCGCCAGTACGTGGGCATCGTCGTCGATGGCCGGCGGCTGGTGTACCTCAATGCGTTCAAGCTGCCCGACCACGCCGACATCGATCCCTCGCGGGAGGCGCTGCGCGGCTGCGATGGCGGTGACCGGTTCTGGGGCGCGCTGTACGACCCGGCAACGGGCGAGTTCTCCGAGATCGAGGTCAACGGTGCGCAATAGGCGCGCCGGCAACCGATAATCACGATTCCGGGGAACGGCCAGGAGCCCGAGGGCATGGGGATCAATCTTCCGCGATGGGTATGGGTGGGCGCGATCTCGCTGTCCTGCGTCGCGGGCATGGTGAACGTGGTGGGCTACCTGGGGTTCGAGCACCAGGCGGTGAGCCACCTCACCGGCACCACCAGCCTCCTGGGCGCCGCCCTGGTACAGGGTGACGGTCCGTCGATCGCGCACTTGTGGGGCGTGCTGATCGCCTTCAGCTTGGGCGCGATGCTCAGCGGCATGATCATCCAGGACAGCACCCTCAAGCTCGGCCGGCGCTACGGCGTGGCGCTGGCGCTGGAGTCCGTGCTGCTGTTCGCCTCCATCCCGCTGTTCAAGCAGCAGCAGATATGGGGAGCGTTGGCGGCGGCAATGGCATGCGGCCTGCAGAACGCACTGGCCACCACCTTCAGCGGCGCGGTGGTGCGCACCACCCACCTCAGCGGCATGTTCACCGACCTGGGCATCGGTCTTGGCCACCTGCTGCGCGGCATGCCGTTGCCGGTACGGCGGCTCACGCTCAGTGGAATGATCATCACCGGCTTCCTGGCCGGCGGCATTGCCGGTGCGTGGCTGTACGGGCATTTCCACTA
>JAFADB010000334.1 GCA_023425225.1 Pseudomonadota bacterium | reverse complement strand
GAATACAACGAGGAGCGGCCGAAGAAGGCATTGGGCGGACTGACACCAAGTGCCTACGCGAAGCAACTGGCATCCACTACCATCAACCCCGGACTCTAAACCGCTCCGCTACTGAAAGCGGGGGGACGTCGATTGCACGTCGTGAGCCCCCAGCGGGCTTTGGGGTCGCCGATGCCGCGCCCGTAACAACAAGCAGGTCATGCCGGAAGGAACTCTTGTCCCGCCGTGCGGGCATCCCGGTCGGTGGTCTGGCACCATCTGTGGCATCGGCGGAGCTGTTCCCCGGGTGCCGGAGAGTCCCGACAATTCAAGCCGATGCCGTTTCGAGGTAGTGCTTGACTCGGGCGTTGGCCGCCACGGGAGGGTTCGTGGGCAAGATTGACCTCAAGAGCGAGCTGAAGGCCATCTACAAACCTTCCTCCAGGGAGGTCGTCGAAGTTGATGTGCCTGCGTTCAACTTCCTCATGATTGACGGCGAAGGGAATCCCAATGCGTCCAATGACTACAAGGAAGCAGTGGAGGCGCTTTATTCCATTTCGTATGCCATGAAGTTCGCGCTAAGGAAGGAAGTGTCACTCGACTACGTCGTGATGCCACTTGAAGGACTGTGGTGGGCCGACGACATGGCCAGCTTCACTCGCGACGACAAGGACAACTGGAAGTGGACGATGATGATCAGGCAGCCGCCGGAAGCTTCAATGGAGATGGCCGATCGGTGATCGCCGGCGTTCAAGCCAGGAAGCGGCTGCCCGGACTCGAAAGGATCCGGTTCGAGCCGTTTGAGGAAGGCCGCAGTGCGCAGATCATGCATATTGGCCCGTTCTCGACCGAGGGGCCGACAATCCAGCGGATACATGACTACATATCAAGCCGCTCTGCGCTGAGAGGCAGGCATCATGAGATCTATCTAAGCGACGTGCGCAGGGCGGCACCGGAGAAATGGAAAACCATCATCCGTCAGCCAATGGAATGACGGACATCGGTTTATTCAAGTCGCCACCGCCTGGCGGCGCGGTTCGATACAGGCACATTGGAGGTCCCATGGAGAAGGAAGTCGCAGCCGGTCTTGCATCCACGACACGCTCGAAAGCGTGGGGAATCGTCTTTCTCGGCTTTGGCCTGTTCCACATCGCCGATTGGCTGTACGTCGGGATGGGACAAACATCCAGGCTCCTGGCAGGCCTCGGACTCTTGTTGTTCGCTCCTGAAGCGTTCCGCAACCCGATCAACCTGGGCATGCCCTTGCGGGAAGCTTTCAAGCCTGCGCTCCGGTCGAGCGGAGTACAGGCTTGGTTGGCAGTCGCCGGTGTCGTGCTATTGGTCATCAGTCTCCTGGTCAGCTGGATCTGACCCCGGACGATCGATCCAGGTCGACGCCGCTTCGCTGCGCGGTCAGGTTCGGGCGTTAATGCCCCGATTTCCCGGAATCATCGCATCGTGCAAAGTCAGGCGTGGAGGCGCGGACTTACATGCAGGCAGATACCACTCCCAATGCGCATGCATCATTTCTTGAACGCACGCTGCCGCGCCTGCAGGCCGACCCGCGCATCGTCGGCGCAGCGTCGCAGTAGCTCGCCGTCACGCGTCGTTCCCGGCAGGCGGCCGGGACTTCCGGTCGCTGGTGCTCAGAGCTTCTCGAGATACAGCTGCTCGCCCTGTACGCGCAGCACCGATCCCTGTTCGTACCAGTCGCCGAGCACGATGCGGGTGCAGGGGCGGCCATCGACGTCCAGGTGGTGGATGGCGGGACGATGGGTGTGGCCGTGGATCATGCGGTCGACCCCGTAGCGGACGAAGGTGGCCTGAACTTCGGCGGGGGATACGTCGGTGATGGTCTCGAATTGGGCGCGGTCGCCGTGCTTCATCTCGGTCTGGCGGGCCTGACTGGCGGCGCGGGCCTTCTGCGCGAACGCGATGCGCGCCGGGATCGGCTGCGCCAGGAACTGAGCCTGGAACGCCGGGTCGCGCGTCTGCGCGCGGAACGCCTGGTAGGCGGTGTCGTCGGTGCACAGCAGGTCGCCGTGGGTGAGCAGGGTGGGGTGGCCGTAGAGGTCGATCATGCAGGGATCGGGCAGCAGCCGGAACCCGGCGCGGTCGGCGTAGTCGCGGCCGACGAGGAAGTCGCGGTTGCCGTGCATGAAGTACACCGGGACGCCGCCCTCGGCCAGCGCGTGCAGCGCCTTGGCCACGGCATCGGCGGTGTCGGAGGGGACGTCGTCGCCGATCCAGGCTTCGAACAGGTCGCCGAGGATGTACAGGGCGTCGGACTGGCGGGCCTCGTCATGCACGAAGCGCAGGAACAGCTCGGTGATGGCGGGCCGCGACGGGTCCAGGTGCAGGTCGGAGATGAAGAGCGTGGTCATCGCCGCATTGTAGTGGAGCCGGGACGATGCGCCGTGGGCCGCTTGCCGCGGGATCAGCCGGGCGGGATCGGCGGGATGGGACTCAGGCCACCAGCCACAGGGTGCCGCCGGCCAGTGCCAGCCCGATGGCGGTGGCGGCCAGCACGTCGCTGGGATAGTGCAGTCCCAGCACCACCCGCGAGAGCGCCACGCAGGTGGCGAAGGGCAGCAGCAGCGGTGCCAGCCAGGGGTAGTAGGCCAGCGCGACCACGGTGAAGGAAACCGCATGCAGCGTATGCCCGGACGGAAAGCTGAACTCGTCCAGCGGCGCCACCCAGGCGCGGATGCGCCCGTCGGCGGCGAACGGGCGCGGCCGGCGGGTGAACCGCTTGAGCGCCTTGTACAGCAGCAGCGCCGCCACGCCGGTGGCGGCCATGTGCGCGCTGGCCCGCAGGCCGTCTAGGCCATCGGCCAGCACCAGCGCGGCCATCAGCGCATACCAGAACACGCCATCGCCCAGCCGGCTGACGATGGCGAAGAAGCGGCGCACCCGCTGCCGTCGGCACCAGCGGTTGATGCGCCGGCACCAGCGGGCGTCGTGGTGGCGCAGCAGCTCAAGCGGCATCGACGGCATGGACGGCCTCCGTATGCGCGATTCCCGCCAGCAGATGGTCGAAGGCTTCCACGACGCGCTCCGGTTGCAGCTGCTTCATCGCGGTGGCGGCCGCGCGGCCCATCGCCTGCCGCAGCGGATCGTCGGTGGCCAGCTGCACCGCCGAGGCGATGAAGGCCAGCTCGTCGGTGACGGCCGCCCCGTTGATGCCGTCGCGCAGGTACTCGTGGGCGGCGCCGTAGTCGAAGGCGACCGTGGCCACGCCGCTGGCCATCGCCTCCAGGGTGACGTTGCCGAAGGTCTCGCTGCGGCTGGGGAACAGGAACAGGTCGGCGCTGGCGAAGTGCCGCGCCAAGGCCTCGCCGCGCTGGATGCCGCAGAAGATGAAGTCCGGATTCTCCCGCGCCAGGCGTTCGCGCTGCGGGCCGTCGCCCACCCAGACGAAGCGCGCCTTGGGACGCACCTGCTGCAGGCGGCGGAACGCGTGCACCGCCAGCGGCAGGTTCTTCTCCACCGCGATGCGGCCGACGTGGATGGCGGCAAAGCCGTCCTCGCCGATGCCCCACTCCTCGCGCAGCGCGTCGTCGCGCCGCCGTGGGTCGAACTGCAGGCTATCCACCGCCCGTTCGAGCAGGGTGACCCGGCGGAAGCCATGTTCGGTCAGCAGTTGCTGCAGTTCCCGGGTCGGCACCAGCGTGGCGTCGGCCTGGTTGTGGAAGCGGCGCATCCAGCGCAGCGCGGCGCCCTGCAACCAGGCCGCACCGTAATCGGCCAGGTACTCGTCGAAGCGGGTATGCAGGCCGCTGGCCACCGCAATGCCCAGGCGCCTGGCGGCGCGCACCGCCGACCATCCCAGGGGGCCTTCCGTGGCCACGTAGATCGCATCCGGCGGTGTCTGTTGCCAATGGCGGGTCAGGCGCTGGGTGGCCGGCAGCCCGAATTTCAGTCCGGGATAACGGGGCAGGGCGGCGCCGCGCACCAGCATGGCGTCGACGGGCACGTGGCCGTGGTCCGAATCCTGGCGCGGGCGTATCAGCTCCACGGTGTGGCCGCGTGCGCGCAGGCCCTGCTCCAGGCCCTGCACGGTCAGGGCGACCCCGTTGACCTCGGGCGGGTAGGTTTCGCTGACGATCGCGTAGCGCATGACGCTTCTCCGGTTTGCGGCAGGATGGCGGCGCCCGGTGGCAGCGACGTTTCGGTTTGAAGTCCCTGCGATGACAGACAAGCGTGGCGAAGGCCGGCACGCATCGTGCGGGAGCGGCGTGAGCCGCGATGGGGCCAGCAGACGCGGGTTCGGTGTCGAGTGTCAGCCCTTGCGCATTTCTTCCACCGCCTTCCAGTCGTCGTCCCCGCGAAAGCGGGGACCCAGCGACTTGGGTTTGCGCCACGGCAAGGCACTGGGTCCCCGCTTTCGCGGGAACGACGGTCGGTTCGATACGGAAGCCGTCAGTTGGCGCTTTTCGCGCACTAGGGAAACGCCATCGCCGCTTACGCCGCTACAGCGGCCCGGCTCAGGCCACGAACGGGCGGAAGTTGATGCCCAGGCCAGCGATGCCTTCCATGTCGGCCAGCATGTCCGCGCGCAGCAGGGGCCGCGCCTCGATCCACGCCTGCGAGACGATCAGCGACAGGTCGTTGCCCTCGGCGGTCAGTTCCAGGGTCGGGATCGGGTCCGATTCGTGGGCGCGGTGCAGCAGTGCCGCCAGCCGCAGCAGGGCGGCCATCCGCCGCGCGCCCGGCACCAGCCGTTCGGGCAGGCCGTCGAAGGCGCCCTTGGGCACGCTGCGGCGATGCACGCGCACCAGCGTGGCCAGCAGCAACTGCTCCTGGCGCGAGAAGCCGGCGATGTCCGAGTACTGCAGGATGTAGGCGCCGTGCACGTGGTAGCCGCTGTGGGCGATGGCCAGACCCAGTTCCTGCAGTCGCGCGGCCCAGCCGAGCATGCGCGCGTCGTCCTCGTCCAGCGACCAGGCCGTGGCGACCTGCTCGAACAGGCGCAGCGCGGTGGCCTGCACCCGGTCGGCCTGGTTCTCGTCCACGCCGTAGCGCTGGATCAGCGCGTCCACCGAGGCATCGCGCGGGTCGTTGTCGCCGGCGCGGCCGAGCATGTCGTAGAGGATGCCCTCGCGCATGGCCGCCTTGCTGACGGCCAGTTTTTCCAGCTTGAGCGCGCGGAACGCCGCCTCCAGCACCAGCACGCCACCGGCGATGATCGGCCGGCGCTCGCTGGAAAGCCCGGGCAGCTGGATGTCCTCGATGCGCTTGGCCTTGAGCAGTTCGTCGCGCAGCAGCGGCAGCGCCTCGGCGGTGATCGCGCCCTTGGTCAGCTTCATCGCCGCGCAGATCTCGCCGATGGCCTTGTGCGTGCCCGACGAGCCGATCGCCTCGTGCCAGCCGATGTCGCGGTACTGGGTGGCGAACTGCTGGAACTCGCTGCCGATCTCGGTCAGCGCCTCGCGCCAGCGTTTCTTGGTCAGCTTGCCGCCGGGGAAGAAGCGTCGCGTGCTGGCGATGCAGCCGGCCTGCAGGCTCTCGCGCTCCAGGGTCTGGAAGCCGCGGCCGATGATGAACTCGGTCGAGCCGCCGCCGATGTCGATCACCAGCCGCCGCTGGTCAGGCTTGGGCGGCTGCGCGTGGGCCACGCCCAAGTAGATCAGGCGCGCCTCCTCGCGGCCGCTGACCACCTCGATGGCGTGGCCGAGCGCGGTCTCGGCCGGCATCAGGAACGCCTGCGGCGAGCGCAGCTGGCGCACGGTGTTGGTGGCCAGCGCGCGGATGCGCAGCGAAGGCACTTCGCGGATGCGCTGGCCGAAGCGCGCCAGGCATTCGAGCGCGCGCTGGCGCGCCTCGGCCGACAGGCCACCCTTGCCGTCCAGTCCATCGGCCATGCGCACGGTCTCGCGCAGGCGGTCCACTACCCGCAGCTGGCCGAGCAGGTAGCGGGCGATGACCATGTGGAAGCTGTTGGAGCCCAGGTCGATGGCGGCCAGCAGGTCGCCATCCTGCAGCGTGGGCGTGGTCAGTGAGGAAGAGGGCATGCGGGAATGGTAGCCGATGCCCGGCCCTGTCCGCGTCAGAGCTTTTCCAGCAATGCCAGCTGCGCCGAGTGCGGCGCCTGGCCGGGCTCGGGTTTCAGCTTCCGGTAGCTGCCGTCGGCCTGCAGTTCCCAGGCGTTGAGGTTGTCGTCCAGGTAGTTGCGCAGCACCTCGTGCTCGATGCGCTCGATCAGCCGGGGGTCCAGGATCGGGAAGCAGGTCTCCACCCGGCGCAGCAGGTTGCGCTCCAGCCAGTCGGCGCTGGCGCAATAGGTCTCCGGCTCGCCGTCGTTGGCGAACCAGTACACGCGGCTGTGCTCGAGGAAGCGGCCGATCACCGAGCGCACGCGGATGTTGTCGGACACGCCCGGAACGCCGGGGCGCAGCGTGCAGGCACCACGCACGATCAGGTCGATCTGCACCCCCGCCTGCGAGGCCGCGTACAGCGTGCGGATCACCTGCGGCTCGTTGAGCGCGTTCATCTTGGCGATGATGCGCGCCGGCTTGCCGGCCTGTGCGTGGCGGGTCTCGCGCTCGATCCGCTGCAGGATGCCCGCGTGCAGGGTGAACGGCGACTGCAGCAGGCGCTTGAGCTTGACCTTGGCAGTGAGCCCGGAGAGCTGCTGGAACAGCAGGTGCACGTCGTTGCCGATCTCGGCATCGGCGGTGATCAGGCCCAGGTCGGTATAGGCGCGCGCGGTGCCGCTGTGGTAGTTGCCGGTGCCCATGTGCACGTAGCGGCGCAGCTTGCGGCCCTCGCGGCGCACCACCAGCAGCATCTTGGCGTGGGTCTTGAAGCCGACCACGCCGTACACCACCTGCACCCCGGCCTCCTGCAGGCGGTCGGCCAGGCCCAGGTTGGCCTCCTCGTCGAAGCGTGCCATCAGCTCCACCACGACGGTGACGTCCTTGCCGTTGTGCGCGGCCAGGATCAGCGCCTCGACGATCGCCGAGTCCTTGCCGGTGCGGTACAGCGTCTGCTTGATCGCCAGCACCTGCGGGTCCACGGCCGCCTGGCGGATCAGGTCCAGCACCGCGGTGAACGCATCGAACGGGTGGTGCAGCAGCACGTCGCCGTGGGCGACGATGCCGAAGATGCTGTCGGTGTCGTGCAGCGTGCGCGGGATGAACGGCGGGTACTTCAACTCCGGGCGCGGCACCAGGTCGTAGATCTGCACCACGCGGTTGAGGTTGACCGGCCCGTCGATGCGGTAGACCGCGTTCTCCGGCAGCTCGAAGTTGTGCAGCAAAGTGCGGATGATCGGCTTGGGGCAGTCCTCGGCGATCTCCAGCCGCACCGCCGGCCGGTAGCCGCGGTCCACCAGTTCGTCGCGCAGCGCCAGCGCCAGGTTCTCCACCTCGTCCTCGTCCACCACCAGCTCGGAGTTGCGGGTGACGCGGAACTGGTAGGCACCCTTGACCTCCATGCCCGGGAACAGCTCGCCGACGAAGTAGGACAGCACCGAGGACAGGAACACGAAGTCCTGGCCGTCGTCGGACAGGCTCTTGGGCAGGCGGATGATGCGCGGCAGCGAGCGCGGCGCGCGCACGATCGCCAGGTGGCCGCTGCGGCCGAAGGCGTCGGTGCCTTCCAGCACCACGACGATGTTGAGCGACTTGTTGAGGATCTTCGGGAACGGGTGCGCCGGGTCCAGCCCCAGCGGCGACAGCACCGGCATGATCTCGTTGCGGAAATAGGCACGCAGCCAGCGCTTCTGCCGCGCGTTCCAGGAGTTGCGTCCCAGCACACCGATGCCGGCGTCCTTCAGCGCCGGGCGCAGCACGTGGTTCCAGCAGTGGTACTGCTGCTCCACCAGGTCGGCGGCACGGTCGTGGATGGCGTCCAGGATCGCCTGCGGGCTCATCCCGTCCGGTGCCGGCGGCAGGCCGAAGTCCTGCGCGTGGCGCACGGTGGCGGCGCGGATCTCGAAGAACTCGTCCAGGTTGGTACAGGAAATGCACAGGAAGCGCACCCGCTCCAGCAGCGGCACGTCCTCGTCCATCGCCTGCGCCAGCACGCGGAAGTTGAAGTCCAGCTGCGACAGCTCGCGGTTGAGGTACAGCGCCGGATCGCGCAGCGGATCGGACGGGCTCTGTGCGGACTTGGACGGGGCGGGGTGGGCGGGGGTCATGGACGACTTCGGTTGCTTGTGGACGGTGGGCGGCGCCGTGGCCGGTGGTCGCGGCCATCCATATCACGATGCCTGTGGCGATGCGATGTCGATATCGTGTCGGGCCAGTACCCGGGCGGGGCCGAAATGGCAGGAGAAGCAGCTGCCGCGGCCGACCTCGCTTTCGATCTGCAGCCGCGCCTGATGGCGGCCCAGCACGTGCTTGACGATCGACAGCCCCAGCCCGGTGCCGCCGCTCTCGCGCGAGCGGCTGCTGGAAACGCGGTAGAAGCGCTCGGTCAGGCGCGGCAGGTGGTTGGCGGGGATGCCGTAGCCGGTGTCGCGCACCTCCAGCACCGCGCCGTCGCCCTCGCGGGCGAAGCGCACGCTCACCGTGCCGCCCGCCGGGGTGTAGCGCACCGCATTGGTGACCAGGTTGGAGAAGGCGCTGTGCAGCTCCTTGCCCGAGCCCAGCAGGTCGCAGCCGGCCTCGTCGACCACCTCGATGGTGTGGCGCCCGTGGCTGTGAGCCTCGGCCTCGCGCCGCAGCGTGGACAGCATCGGCCGCATCGGCACCGGCTCCTCGTGGGTCTCCTCCTGCGATTCCAGGCGCGAGAGCGTGAGCAGGTCCTCCACCAGCTGGGTCATGCGCTGGGACTGGTTGCGCATCTCCGCCAGCATCGGCGCGTATTCGGGCAGGTCCTCGGGGTCGAGCATGTCCAGGTAGCCGTGCACCACCGTCAGCGGCGTGCGCAGCTCGTGCGAGACGTTGGCCACGAAATCCTGCCGCACCTGCTCCAGCCGCAGCAGCTTGCTGACATCGCGCGCCACCAGCAGCCAGTAGTCCTCCGAATACGGGATCAGCCGCAGGTTCAGGCGCAGCTGCGGGTCCGCCGGCGAGGGGGCGTCGAGCATCGGCTCGGCATTGCGGCCGGTGGCCAGCCACTGCGCCAGCGGCAGCGGCTGCAGGCGCTCGACCACCGGGGCGTCGAGGTCGCGCGGATGGTGCAGGCCCAGCAGCGTGGTCGCCGCCTCGTTGAACCACTGCACGCGCTGGCTGTTGCGGTCCACCACCACCACCGCGTCGGGCAGCGCCGCGGCGGCGGCGCGGTAGGTGCGCAGCATGTCCAGCAGGCGCCGCTTGCGTCCGCGCATCTCGTGCTGGCTGCGGAACAGCAGCCGGTCAAGTTCGTTCCACACGCCCTCGCCGCGCGGCGGCTCCCAGCGCTGGCGCGCGGTCAGCCGGCGCAGCACGCGGCGCAGCCGCCAGTAGTGCCAGGCCAGCGCCGCCAGGGCCGCCAGCGCCAGTCCCGCCCAGGCATGTCCGACCAGCGCGCCGGCCACGGTGGCGCCCAGCAGCGCCAGCACGACGGCGCCGAGCGTACGGAGCCAGGCTGAGCGGATGTGTTCGGGCATGTGGGATACAGGTGGGGGCGGCGGGGCGGGCGGCAAGGTGACGCGGCGAGGGCTCAGACCGAGGCCGAGAACCGGTAGCCGGCGCCGCGCACGGTCTGCACCATGTCCTGCGCGCCGAACGGCTCCAGCGTCTTGCGCAGGCGGCGGATGTGCACGTCCACCGTGCGCTCCTCCACGTACACGCTGCCGCCCCAGACGTGGTCGAGCAGCTGGGTACGGGTGTAGACGCGCTCGGCGTGGGTCATGAAGAAGTGCAGCAGGCGGTACTCGGTGGGGCCGATCGGCACCGGCGCGTCGCCGGCGAACAGCCGGTGCGCGGCGCCGTCGATGCGCAGCGGGCCCACGCTCACGCTGCCGTCCTCGTCGTCCTCGCGCGAGCGGCGCATCACCGCGCGGATGCGCGCCAGCAGCTCGCGTGCGGAGAACGGCTTGACCACGTAGTCGTCCACGCCGGCCTCCAGGCCACCGACCCGGTCGTTCTCCTCGCCACGCGCGGTGAGCATGATGATCGGGATGTCGCGGGTGAGCTCGTCGCGGCGCCAGCGCCGCGCCAGCTCCAGGCCGCTGCTGCCCGGCAGCATCCAGTCCAGCAGGATCAGGTCGGGCACGCGGTCGGCGATGGCGGTCTGCGCCTCGCGCGCGTCTCCGGCATGCACCGGCTCGAACTCGCCCTTGCGCAGGGCGAAGGCGACCATGTCGCGGATCGCGGGTTCGTCGTCGACGATCAGGATGCGTTTCTGCACGCGCGCTACCGGGAGTTCGTCAAGGGAGGATGCCAGTAGACTACGGTTTTGTGACGCTGCGGTGACAGGCGGGCGCGGCGCGCGGGTGGCACCTGACGCAGGCGGAGGCGTTGGTGCGGCGCCGATGCCGATGCCTTGCGGGGGCTCGCAGGGAAGAGGCATCGCCATCGACGCTGGTTTGTTGCAGTCGTGTGTAGCCGGAGGACGCGCGGGACGGCGACCGTGGCTTGGCCTGCGAGCGGCAGAGGCGCTGTCCCGGCTCAGCGCCTGCCCATGTCCGGGTCGCGGATGCCCTGGCGGCGCATCTCCAGCACGGTCGGGGTGATGGCGGTGATGCGGGCGTCGATGCGCGCCCGCGCCACGTAGTCCAGGTCGTCGCGCTTCTTCAGTGCCTGCAGCTGCAGCAGCGCCTGTTCCGGCCGGCCGTTGAGGAAGGCGGCCTCGGCATAGGCCTCGCCGGCGCGGACCGGGTCGCCGGCCAGCTCGCAGGCGCGGGCATAGGCCTGCTGGAACACCGGGTCCTCGCCGGCGCGCGCCAGCAGCGGCCGCAGGACCGCCTGCGCGCGCTGTCCGGCCTGGCGGTCGCCCTGTCCGTTGAGCACGGTCGCATAGGTGAGCGCGACCGAGCGATTGCCCGGCAGGCGCTTGAGCTCGGCCTCGAAGCGGGCGTTGGCCTGGGCCTTGTCGCCGGCGCGCGATTCGGCCTCGGCCAGCGCCAAGGTCAGCCACAGGTTGTCGGGATTCTCGTCCAGCAGCACGCCCAGCTCGTGCGCGGCCTCCATCGGGCTGGCACCACTGCGCAGCCGCGCCAGCGCCAGGCCGTAGCGCTGGGCGTCGCTCAGGCCGCCCTTGCTGCCGCGGCGCAGGCCTTCGTACTCGCGGATCGCGGCGGCCGGCGTATCGGCGCTGAGCACGCGCAGGCGCTCGCGCGCCCAGTCGAACTGGCCGCTGCTGCCGCGCGAGAGGTCGTCGTAGGGCACCTGGAAGCTGGCCGGCAGCAGCGGGTTGCCGCTGGGCTGGATCGGCCCCTGCAGCGACGGATCGGCCGGGTCCACCCGTTCCTGGCGCACGCCGCCGGGCACCGAGGTGGTCAGCACCACGGTGTTCTTCTTCATCTGCTCGGCGCGCTGGTGCGCCTCGCTGATGCGGGTGGCGGTGACCGGGTGGGTCTGCAGGTAGTCCGGCGCGCTGTAGCCGCCCTCGTTGCCGCGCATGGCCAGCGACATGCGCTCGAAGAAGCCGGCCATCGCATCGACGTCGTAGCCGGCACGCGACAGGGTGCGGATGCCCAGGCGGTCGGCCTCGGACTCGTTGGAGCGGGTGTAGTCGATCTGCCGCTGCTGCATCAGCCCCAGGCCGCTGGTGATCGCCGCCATCGACGCATCGCCGGAGGAGTTGCCGCCGGCCTGCTGCGCGGCAACCACCGCCGCCAGCATGCCCAGCAGGATCGGGATCTGGTCGCGCTGGGCGCGCTCGACCGCGCGCAGCACGTGCTGCTGGGTGACGTGGGCGATCTCGTGCGACAGCACCGCGGCCACCTCGTCCTCGCGCTCGGCGGTCAGCACCAGCCCGGCATTGACCGCGATGTAGCCGCCCAGCGTGGCGAAGGCGTTGATCTGGCGCTCCTTCAGCATGAAGAAGGTGAACGGCTGGCGCGGCTGGTCGCTGGCCGAGCCCAGCCGCCGGCCCAGGGTCTGCAGCCAGTCCTCGATCAGCGGGTCGTCGAGCACGTAGCCGTAGTTGCGCAGCTCGGCCAGCATCATCTTGCCGTACTCGGCTTGGCGTGCCGGCGTCAGCAGCTCGCCGGCCGACGAGCCGATGTCGGGCAGCCGGTTCTCCTGCGCCGGCGCCACGGCGGTGGCCAGGAACAGGGACAGGGCGGCGGCAAGCAGGGACGGACGCAAGACAGGCTCCAGGCACGGACGGCGAGAGTGGCGTGGCGAGGGTGAACCGCCCGGCAATCCACGATCCACAGTGTTGCGGCAGCGGCATCGAAATGCCACCCGGCCGCTACCATATGCTCAGACCACATCCTGTCCCGGGAGTTTCCCTTGAGCGACACCGAAGGCGCTTCCGCGCCGCAGATCACCATCTATTCCACCGCCGTGTGCCCGTACTGCGTGGCGGCCAAGAACTTCCTCAAGAGCAAGGGCCGCACCTGGACCGAGGTCCGCATCGACCAGGACCCGGCCGAGCGCGAGAAGATGATGGCGCGCACCCGCCGCACCAGCGTGCCGCAGATCTTCGTCGGCGATGTCCATGTCGGCGGCTACGACGACATGATGGCGTTGCACCGCGCCGGCAAGCTCGAGCCGCTGCTGGCCGGCACCGCCTCCGGAGCCGGCGCGTGAGCGCCGAGCAACAAGGCGGCGACCGCCTGCGCGAGTTCACCGAGTTCCGCCAGCGCATGAACCAGCGCATCCTGGCCGAGCCCAACCAGGTGGTGCGACGCTTCTTCGCGCTCGACACCCAGACCTACCAGGCTGGCGCGCTCGACGTGAAGACCAAGGAACTGCTGGGCCTGGTCGCCTCGCTGGTCCTGCGTTGCGACGACTGCATCAGCTACCACGTCGCCCAGTGCAAGGACGCCGGCGTCAGCCGCGAGGAGTTCTTCGAGACCTTCTCTGTCGGCCTGGTGGTCGGCGGCTCGATCGTGATCCCGCACCTGCGACGCGCGGTGGACTTCCTCGACCAGCTGGAGGCCGGCAACGCCGCGCCGCCGGCCGGGCACGAGCACGGCTGAGATCCTGGGATCTCGGGCCAGAGGTTTCCATCCAGTGTGGAACGCCCACGGGTAAACGGGATGTCCCGCCATGGCCCCTCCCTTGCGAAGCAGGGGATGGCTGGGGAGGGGAGGCGTTGCCGCCCTGGTCTGAACGCAACGGCTGGGAAACCAGGCCCCCGGCCGTCCCATCGCAGCCGCCGCCATCCAACTGTCCCAGGCACCACCGGCGGGGCAGCAACCGGTCCGGCCACCCCGCCGGGCCGGGCCCGATAAGACCAAGGTCGATTTGGGGCGGGTCGGACCGTTCGGGCATAATTGCCGGACACATCATCTTCCCGCGCCTGTGTACCGGGCTGCCGGCCGGCGCATCCCCCTGTTCGGAATCCCAATTCAATGACACAGACAATCACGGTCATCCGCGGCGACGGCATTGGCCCGGAGATCATGGATGCCACCCTGTTCGTGCTCGACGCCCTGAACACCGGCCTGGCCTACGAGGAAGCCGACGCTGGCCTGGTCGCGCTGGAAAAGCACGGCGAGCTGCTGCCGGCCGCCACCCTGGATTCGATCCGCAAGAACAAGGTCGCGCTCAAGAGCCCGCTGACCACTCCGGTGGGTGAGGGCTTCAGCTCGATCAACGTGGCCCTGCGCCGCCAGTTCGACCTGTACGCCAACGTGCGCCCGGCCAAGTCGTTCCCCAACACCAAGTCGCGCTTCTCCGACGGCGTGGACCTGATCACGGTGCGCGAGAACACCGAGGGCGCCTACCTGAGCGAAGGCCAGGAAGTCTCGGCCGACGGCGAGACCGCCGTGTCCATGGCCCGCGTCACCCGCGCCGGCTCCGAGCGCATCGTCCGCTATGCCTTCGACCTGGCCCGCAGCGTCGGCCGCAAGAAGGTCACCGCGGTGCACAAGGCCAACATCATCAAATCCACCTCGGGCCTGTTCCTGAAGGTGGCGCGCGAAGTGGCCGCGCAGTACCCGGAGATCGAGTTCCAGGAGATGATCGTCGACAACGCCTGCATGCAGCTGGTGATGCGTCCGGAGCAGTTCGACGTCATCGTCACCACCAACCTGTTCGGCGACATCCTTTCCGACCTGTGCGCCGGCCTGGTCGGGGGCCTCGGCCTGGCGCCGGGCGCCAACATCGGCAAGGACGCGGCGATCTTCGAGGCCGTGCATGGCTCGGCGCCGGACATCGCCGGGCAGGGCAAGGCCAACCCGTGCGCGCTGCTGCTGGGTGCGGCGCAGCTGCTCGACCACGTCGGCCAGCCGCAGAACGCCGAGCGCCTGCGCAAGGCCATCGTTGCCACCCTGGAAGCCAAGGATTCGCTGACCCCCGACCTGGGCGGCAGCGGCAACACCCTGGGCTTCGCCAAGGCGATCGCCAGCCGCGTCTGAGTCGCGGGCGCCGTGCGGCGCGGTGGATACCAACGAGAAAGGGCGCCCGACGGCGCCCTTTCTCGTTGCGGAGCGGATCTCGTGGATTGGGCTGCGCGTCGCGGTTCGTCGCGCTTGGCGAATCCCAGCCCGGTCAGTTGCGCGACTGCAGCTTGGACAGCAGGCGCAGGAACTCCAGGTACAGCCACACCAGCGTGACCATCAGGCCGAACGCGCCGTACCACTCCATGTACTTGGGGGCGCCCTGGTTCACGCCGGTCTCGATGAAATCGAAGTCCAGCACCAGGTTCAGCGCCGCGATCACCACCACGAACAGGCTGAAACCGATGCCGATCAGGCCCGACTCGTGGATGAACGGGATGCTGACATTGAAGAACCCCAGCACGATCGTCGCCAGGTACACCAGCGCGATGCCGCCGGTGGCCGCCACCACGCCGAGCTTGAAGTTCTCGGTGGCGCGGATCATCCCGCTGCGGTAGGCGAACAGCAGCGCGAACAGCGTGCCGAAGGTCAGCAGCACCGCCTGGAACACGATGCCGTTGAAGCGCGCCTCGTACAGCGCCGAGATCGACCCCAGGAACAGACCTTCGGTCAGCGCGTACAGCGGTGCGGTCACCGGCGCCCAGGTCTTCTTGAAGATCGTCGCCAGTGCGAACACCAGCCCGCCGACCAGTCCGCCGATCAGGTACAGCTTCGCCGCCGGCAGCGGCTGCCCGTCGGCACCCACGGTCTGGCTCCAGGCGAACGCGGCGGTGAGCACCGCCAGCAGGAGCAGCATGCCGGTCCTGTTGACGGTGCCCGTGAGCGTCATCGCTTCGCTGCCCCGGGTCACGACCGCGCCACTGCCGAGGTCGAGGAAGGTGGATTCCTGCAAGGCCGGATTGCTGCTGCGTAACATGTCGTCTCCGATGGTCTGTGGTGGGCGCCAACCGCGGCACCCTTGCTCCCAGCATAGCCGATGCGCCGCCGCCGGCCGATCCGTCATTGACAGCAGCCGCGCGGATTCCCACAATAGCCGGCCTTCCGCACCTGTTGGTTCGGGAGGATCCGTTCCGCCGGGGTATAGCGCAGTCTGGTAGCGCGCCTGCTTTGGGAGCAGGATGTCGGGGGTTCGAATCCCTCTACCCCGACCAATCCGAGCTTCCGGCGGGTTGGAATGCGATAGCCGGTATCGGGCGCCCGTAGCTCAACCGGATAGAGCACCGGCCTTCTAAGCCGGCGGTTACAGGTTCGAGTCCTGTCGGGCGCGCCACCGGGCGGTGCGGCAGGAAGGTTTTCAGTGGTGGCTGTAGCTCAGTTGGTTAGAGTACTGGATTGTGATTCCAGATGTCGGGGGTTCGAGTCCCCTCAGCCACCCCACTGAAATTTACCTTCGAGGTGTTGCACGAAGGCAGCGTCGCTTCTATAATGAGCGACTCAGTTTCAGGGCCGTTAGCTCAGTTGGTAGAGCAGTTGACTCTTAATCAATTGGTCCAAGGTTCGAATCCTTGACGGCCCACCAATTCAAGGCATCCGCGCGAGCGGATGCCTTTTTCTTTGCCCGTGCGCCTGCGACAATGGTGTCGGCTCCGGCTTGCCT
>JAFADB010000305.1 GCA_023425225.1 Pseudomonadota bacterium | reverse complement strand
CCTGCATCCCCGGCATCACGTCGGTGGCGACCTTGCGCTGCTCCACCGGGAACACCGGCTTGCCGTCGCGACGGTCGAGCACGAACACCTGGCCGCGCTTGGTCAGCTGGATCACCACCGGGATGGTAGAGCCGTCCTTCTGCGGCAGGTCGTACAGGATCGGCTGCGAGGTCACGTCGTAGTCGAATTGGTCGATGTTGGCGGTGCGGAAGTGCCAGCGCTCCTTGCCGGTCTTCATCTCCACCGCGACGATGGCGTCGTTGTACTCGTTGGAGTACGGGTGGCGGTTGCCGGTCCAGAAGTCGGGCGTCTGGTTGCCGGTGGGGAAGTAGGCCAGGCCCAGCTCCGGGTCGTAGGCGGCGGTGCCCCAGAAGTTCGGGGTTTCCGGCGCGTAGTGCTCGCCCGGGGGCAGCGGGGTGCTGTCGCTGGCGCCGCGCGCGGCGTCCCAGGCCCACAGCAGCTTGCCGGTCACCACGTCGAAGCCGCGCACCACGCCGGAGGGCTCGCCCACCGACAGGTTGTCGTTGAGCTTGCCGCCGACCATGACCACGCCGTCGGCCACCAGCGGCGCGGACGTCAGGTAGTAGGAACCCTGTTCCGGGCTGTCGGTCAAGCCGTCAAGCAGGTTGACGAAGCCGTGGTCGCCGAAGTCCTCGCACGGCTTGCCGGTCTCGGCATCGAGCACGAACAGGCGGCCGTCGTTGGTGGTGCTGACGATGCGCTTGCGGCAGACCGCCGGCGCGGCGGCATCGGCCACCGGCGGCGTGTCGCCGGCCGGGGCCTGCGCGTCCAGGTCGGCATAGCCGACGCCGCGGCAGCGCTTCCATGCCTCGTTGCTCTCGGTCTCGCGGATCTTCGGGTCGAAGCGCCAGCGCTCCTGGCCGCTGGTCGGATCCAGCGCGATCACCTGGTTGCGCGGCGTGCACAGGTACATCGTGTTGCCGACCTTCAGCGGGGTGACCTGGTACTCGCCGCCATCGATCGCCAGCTCGCCGGTGCGGTAGGTCCAGGCGACCTTCAGGTCCTTCACGTTGGACTTGTTGATCTGGTCGAACTGGGCGAAGCGCTCGCCGCGGGTATTGCGGCCCCAGGCGCTCCAGTCGTCGCCGCCGTCCTGGCCGGCGTCGGGCTTGATCACCGGCGACGGCTCGCCGCTGGCGACCACGGTCGGATGCGGGCGGAACATGCCGGCGAAGAAGGCCACGATCGCCACCGCCAGGACGGCCGACAGCAGCGCGGCCGGCTTGCAGCCCAGCGCCGGCGCCTCGCCACGGCGCAGCAGCGGCGCGGCCGCGGCGGCGACCAGCGCCACCACCAGGAAGGCGATCAGGCGCGGCACCAGCTGCCAGAAGTCGCCACCGACCTCCCACAGGGCCCAGGCCACGGCGACCACCAGCAGCCCGAGCGCGATCCACAGCGCGCTGGCGCGACGGCGGAACAGCTGCACGCCGACCGCGGCCATCGCCACGCCCGCCGGTAGGTAGAACAGCGAACCACCCAGCGCGGCCAGCCAGATGCCACCGGCGGCCAGGGCCACGCCCAGCACCGCGAGCAGCACCCCGAACGCGCGGGTCAATCCCAAGAAGAACTTCTGCATACATAACCTCGTTGGCAGCAACGCACCACGACGCTCCGCCTTGCGGCAGAGTGCGGGGTGCCTGCGTCATCTCATGGCGCGCCACCCGGGTGATGGGTGGGGCGCGTCCTGTGCGCGGAACGGCTGTTGGGGCCGCCGGAACCGGCGGTGACCGGATGCGACACTTTGTCGCATCGTTCTGGCGCGGCGCGATGATAACGACGGCTTCGGGCGGCCAACGCCGGCTTGACGCAATTACGTCAAAGTCGCCACCAGCCGCCTGCCCGGCATGGCCGGCGGGCGGGGGCATCCGTACACTGCGGCGATGAATTACCGCCACGCCTTCCATGCCGGCAACCATGCCGACGTGCTCAAGCACGTCGTGCTGCTCGCGCTGATCGACGCCTTCAAGCGCAAGGACAGCTCGTTCTTCGTGCTCGACACCCACGCCGGCCGCGGACGCTATCTGCTCGCCGCCGAGGAGAGCCGCAAGACCGCCGAGGCCGATGACGGGGTGATGCGGCTGATGACGCTGCCCAGGCTGCCGGAGGTGGTGGAGCGCTACCTGCGCGCGGTACAGGCCGACAACCCGGTCGGCGCCCTGCTCGCCTACCCCGGTTCGCCGTTGCTGGTGGCGCAGGCGATGCGCGGGCAGGACCGGCTGGCCGCCTGCGAGCTGCAGCCGGAGGAAGCGGCGGCGCTGAAGGCGTTGTTCGCCCACGACCGGCGCGTGCAGGTGGTGGCCGGCGACGGCTACGCCTCGATCAAGGCCCTGCTGCCCCCCAAGCCCGGCGGCCAGAAGATCGGCCGCGGCCTGGTGCTGATCGATCCGCCCTACGAAGCCCAGGACGCCGAGTACCCCGCCATCATCGCCGCGCTACGCGAGACGCTGGCGCGCTGGCCGCAGGCGGTATGCGCGGTGTGGTACCCGATCAAGCAGCGCCGCAGCCTGCAGCCGTTCTTCCGCAAGGCCGCGGCATTGCCGGCCGGCTCGGCGCTGCTGGCCGAGCTGCAGGTGCGTCCGGACGATTCGCCGCTGCGGCTCAACGGCAGCGGCATGCTGCTGCTCAACGCCCCGTGGCAGATCGACCAGGCCATCGCTCCCGCCCTGCCGGCGCTGAAACAGCACCTGGGCGAAGCCGGCGCCTCGACCCGGCTGGAATGGCTCAAGCCACCGCAATGACGGCGCGGCCGGCCGCGGCCGCTGCGGCGGCCCCACCATCCCGGTGCGATGATCCCGGCCAGGGCGCGTACGCCGGCGTATACGCCCGCTTGCCGGACATTCACCGCGACCACACCTGGCAATGCGAGAATCGCCTTCACTTCCCGTGAAAAGTCGATCATGGCTACCCGCAACCGAATGCCGCCGTGGCATGAGACTTTCATCCTCCCCAGCGGCCGCGAGCTGCTGATCCGCCCGATCCGGCCCGAGGACGCCGAGCCGCTGCAGGGCGCCTTCAGCCTGCTCGGCCCGGCGGAGATCCGCGACCGTTTCCTGCATTCGGTCGACGAACTCACCCCGCAGATGGCCCAGCAGCTGACCCACCCCAACCCCAAGAGCGAGATCGCGCTGGTGGCGGCCGAGCCGTTGCCGCCGGGCGAGGCGCTGGTGGGCGCGGTGGCACGCGCCTCCATCCTGCCCGGCACGCGCGATGCCGAGTTCGCCATCCTGGTGAGCCACTTCATCGCCGGCCAGGGGCTGGGCCGGCAGCTGATGCGCAAGCTGGTCAAGTGGGCCCGCGGCAAGTACCTGGACCGGCTGCACGGCGACGTGCTCGAAAGCAACGAGCCGATGCTGCGGCTGGCGGCCTCGCTGGGCTTCCAGCAGCATCCCTCGCCCGGTGCCAGCGGCCTGGTGCGGGTGAAGATGGAGCTGGGGAGCTAGCCGGGGCTTGCCGTCCGACGCCTGGCCTGGAGGCCGGTGAGGCGGCATCCAAGCCGGGAGCATCGGCCGGTGCCCGACGACAGCCGACTGGAGGGTTCGATCCTCGAAGCCCTTCGTCGAATCACGCTCAAGAGCGCCCTCATCCGCCCTTCGGGCACCTTCTCCCGTGAACGAGAGAAGGATGCGTGGCTGCCACGGTCCGTCAGGCGGGGCTCGTCACCCAGGCCGCCCCCGCCTGCATTAGCCAGCCTTCACCCGGGCGCGGTAAAATTGCCGGTTCATGTCGTCGTCCCCTTCTTCCCTGCCGCCGCTGCCCAGGCCCGGTCAGCTTCGCGCCTTCTGGCGCGCGCCCGCCTCGGCCACCGCGCTGGCCTGGCACATCGCCCGCGCCGCCGGCCAGCACGCCGGCCCGGTGCTGGTGGTGGCGCGCGACAACCAGGCCGCGCGACAGCTCGAAGCCGACCTGAGCACCCTGCTGGGCGAGGCGGACCCTCAATCCGACCGGCTGCCCGTGCTGAGTTTCCCGGACTGGGAAACCCTGCCCTACGACCAGTTCAGCCCGCACCCGGAGATCGTCTCGCAGCGGCTGGCCACCCTGCACCGCCTGCCCACGCTCAAGCGCGGCGTGGTGGTGGTGCCGGTGCAGACGCTGATGCAGCGGCTGGCGCCGCTGCGCTACATCGTCGGCAGCAGCTTCGACCTGGAGGTGGGCCAGCGCCTGGACCTCGAGGCCGAGAAGCGCCGGCTGGAAAGCGCGGGCTACCGCAACGTGCCGCAGGTGATGGACCCGGGCGACTTCGCCGTGCGCGGCGGGCTGCTGGACGTGTTCCCGATGGGCGCCGGCGCGCCGCTGCGCATCGAGCTGCTGGACCAGGACATCGACTCGATCCGCGAGTTCGACCCCGAGTCGCAACGTTCGCTGGATCGGGTCGATGCGGTGAAGATGCTGCCCGGCCGCGAAGTGCCGATGGACGATGCCAGCATCGACCGTGTGCTGGCGGCGCTGCGCGAGCGTTTCGACGTCGATACCCGCCGCAGCGCGCTGTACCAGGACCTCAAGTCCGGGCTGGCGCCCTCGGGCATCGAGTACTACCTGCCGCTGTTCTTCGAGACCGGGCGCGACGACCGCGCCGGCACCGCCACGCTGTTCGACTACCTCGGCGACGCCGCGCTGCCGCTGATCACGCCGGGCGTGTCCAACGCCGCCGACGCGTTCTGGGCGCAGGCCCACGAGCGCTACGAGCAGCGCCGCCACGACGTGGAACGGCCGCTGCTGGCGCCCGAGGCGCTGTACCAGTCGCCCGACAGCCTGCGCGAACGGCTCAACAAGCACGCCCGCATCGAGGTATGGCCGGCCGACCATGCCAACATCGACAAGGCGCAGGCGCTGGGCGACCAGCCGCTGCCGCCATTGCCGGTGGCGGCCAAGGACGCCGCGCCCGGTGCGGCGCTGCAGTCCTTCCTCGGCAGCTACCCGGGCCGGGTGCTGATCGCCTCCGACTCGCCCGGGCGCCGCGAGGCACTGATCGAGGTGCTGGCCGCAGCCGGGCTCAAGCCGCAGGTGGTGAGCGATTTCCCGGCATTCCTGCGCCAGGACGCACCGCGCTTCGCCATCGCCGTGGCGCCGCTGGAAGACGGCTTCGCGCTGGACGAGCCGCGCATCGCCGTGCTCACCGAGCGCCAGCTGTTCCCCGAGCGCGCCAACCAGCCGCGCCGCCGCGCCCGCGCCGGGCGCGAGCCCGAGGCGATCATCCGCGACCTCGGCGAGCTGACCGAAGGCGCGCCGATCGTCCACGAGGACCATGGCGTGGGCCGCTACCGCGGCCTGGTGACGATGGACATCGGCGGCATGCCCGGCGAGTTCCTCGAGATCGAGTACGCCAAGGGCGACCGCCTGTACGTGCCGGTGGCGCAGCTGCAGCTGATCAGCCGCTACTCCGGCGCCTCGGCCGAGACCGCGCCGCTGCACTCGCTCGGCGGCGAGCAATGGACCAAGGCCAAGCGCCGCGCCGCCGAGAAGGTGCGCGACGTGGCCGCCGAGCTGCTGGAGATCCAGGCCCGCCGCCGCGCCCGTGCCGGCCTGGCGCTGCAGGTGGACCGGGCGATGTACGAACCGTTCGCCGCCGGTTTCCCGTTCGAGGAGACGCCCGACCAGCTGGCCGCCATCGACGCCACCCTGCGCGACCTGGCGAGCAGCCAGCCGATGGACCGCGTGGTCTGCGGCGACGTCGGCTTCGGCAAGACCGAGGTCGCCGTGCGCGCCGCCTTCGCCGCCGCCAGCTCCGGGCGGCAGGTGGCGGTGCTGGTGCCGACCACGCTGCTGGCCGAGCAGCACTACCGCAACTTCCGCGATCGCTTCGCCGACTGGCCGCTCAGGGTCGAGGTGCTGTCGCGCTTCAAGAGCACCAAGGAGATCAAGGCCGAGCTGGCCAAGGTCGCCGACGGCACCATCGACGTGATCATCGGCACCCACCGGCTGCTGCAGCCGGACGTCAAGTTCAAGGACCTGGGGCTGGTGATCGTCGACGAGGAGCAGCGCTTCGGCGTGCGCCAGAAGGAGGCGCTCAAGGCGCTGCGCGCCAACGTGCACCTGCTGACGCTGACCGCCACGCCGATCCCGCGCACGCTCAACATGGCCATGGCCGGGCTGCGCGACCTGTCGATCATCGCCACCCCGCCGCCGAACCGGCTGGCGGTGCAGACCTTCATCACCCCGTGGGACAACGCCCAGCTGCGCGAGGCGTTCCAGCGCGAGCTTTCGCGCGGCGGCCAGTTGTACTTCCTGCACAACGACGTGGAGAGCATCGGCCGCATGCAGCGCGAGCTGTCCGAGCTGGTGCCGGAGGCGCGCATCGGCGTGGCCCACGGGCAGATGCACGAGCGCGAGCTGGAGCGGGTGATGCTCGACTTCCAGAAGCAGCGCTTCAACGTGCTGCTGGCCACGACCATCATCGAGTCGGGCATCGACATCCCCAACGCCAACACCATCATCATCAACCGCGCCGACAAGTTCGGCCTGGCGCAGCTGCACCAGCTGCGCGGCCGCGTCGGCCGCTCGCACCACCGCGCCTACGCCTACCTGCTGGTGCCCGACCGCCGCAGCATGACGCCCGACGCGGAGAAGCGGCTGGAGGCGATCGCCTCGATGGACGAGCTCGGCGCCGGCTTCACCCTGGCCACCCACGACCTGGAGATCCGCGGCGCCGGCGAACTGCTGGGCGAGGACCAGAGCGGGCAGATGGCCGAGGTCGGTTTCAGCCTGTACACCGAGCTGCTGGAGCGCGCGGTGCGCAGCATCAAGCAGGGCAAGCTGCCGGACCTGGACGCCGGCGAGGAAGCGCGCGGCGCCGAGGTCGAACTGCACGTGCCGGCGCTGATCCCCGAGGACTACCTGCCCGACGTGCACACCCGCCTGACGCTGTACAAGCGCATCTCCAGCGCGCGCGACAGCGAGGCGCTGCGCGAGCTGCAGGTGGAGATGATCGACCGCTTCGGCCTGCTGCCGGACGCGCTGAAGAACCTCTACGCCATCGCCGAGCTCAAGCTGCAGGCCAACGCGCTGGGCATCCGCAAACTGGAACTGGGCGAGCACGGCGGGCGCATCGTGTTCGACGCCAAGCCCAACGTCGACCCGATGACCATCATCCAGATGATCCAGAAGCAGCCCCGGCTCTACGTCATGGACGGACCGGACAAGCTCAAGCTCAAGCTGCCGCTGCCGGAAGCGGCCGACCGTTTCAATGCCGCCCGCGGCCTGCTGGCGGCGCTGCAGCCGGGCTGACCGCAAACCCCGTACGCTGGCGGCCTGCGGCAGACACCAACGGCGTCACCGAGTAGGAGGTCATGGCTCCGCTACGCCGTTCCCTTGCCTATGCCGCCGGTATCGTCGCTGGCCATGTGGATACAGGCGACCGCAGAAAAGGAAGGCCCGGCATGCGCCGGGCCTTGTGCCTTCTCACCGCATCGAACCGACGCGGCCGTTACCAGATCACCACGCGATCCTTGTCCGGACGCACCATCGCGTCGCCGGCCTTGCACTGGAACGCCTGCGCGAACGCCGGCATGTTCGACGGCGCGCCGTTGGCGCGGAAGTTGGCCGGGGCGTGCGGGTCTGTGTTCAAGCGCACGCGCAGTTCGCCGTCGGTGAAGTTGCGGCGCCACACCGTGGCCCAGTTCATGAAGAAGCGCTGGTCCTCGCTGTAGCCGTCCACCTTGACGTTGGCGGCCGGATTCTCCTTCAGCGCCATCTGCAGCGCGTCAAAGGCCACGGTCAGGCCGCCGAGGTCGCCGATGTTCTCGCCCAGCGTCAGCTTGCCCTTCACCGGCAGGCCGTCGATCGAGCGGTAGCCGTCGAACTGCGCCACCAGCTTGTCGGTGCGCTCGTCGAAGCGCTTGCGGTCGCCCTCGGTCCACCAGTTGTCGAAGTTGCCCTTGGCGTCGAACTGGCTGCCCGAGTCGTCGTAGCCGTGCATCATCTCGTGGCCAATCACCGCGCCGATGCCGCCGTAGTTGAGCGCCGGGTCGGCCTTGGCGTCGAAGAACGGCGGCTGCAGGATCGCCGCCGGGAACACGATCTCGTTCTTGGTGGCGTTGTAGTAGGCGTTGACCGTCTGCGGGGTCATGCCCCACTCGGTGCGGTCCACCGGCTTGCCGATCTTGTCGAGCGTATAGCGGTAGTTGAATGCGCGCGCGGCCTGCATGTTGGCCAGGAAGCTGCCGCGGCTGGTCTGCAGCCCGCTCCAGTCGCGCCACTTGTCCGGGTAGCCGATCTTGGGGGTGAAGCTGGCCCACTTCTCCAGCGCGCGCTGCTTGGTCTCGGCGCTCATCCAGTCCAGGTTCTCCAGCCGCGCCTTCAGCGCCACCGACAGGTTCTGCACCAGGTGCTGCATCTGCGCCTTGGATTCGGCCGGGAACGCGGCTTCCACGTACAGCTTGCCCAGCGCCTCGCCCATGGCGGTGTTGGTGGCGGCGAGCACGCGCTTCCAGCGCGGCAGCATCTCCTGCTGGCCGCGCAGGGTCTTGGCGTAGAAGTCGAAATTGGCCTGTTCGAACGCCTGGCCCAGGTACGGCGCGGCGTCGTCGACGGCGTGGAAGCGCAGGTAGGCGCGCCAGGTCGAGGCCGGCACCTGCGCCAGCATGCTCTGCAGCTCGACGAAGTACTGCGGCTGGCCCAGCGAGAAATGCGCCGGTGCCGGGACCTGCAGCGCAGCGAAGAACGCGCTCCAGCCGAAGCCCGGGGTGATGCGGTCGGCCTCGGCCAGGGTGACCGGGTTGTAGCGACGGGCCGGGTCGCGCAGCTCGATGCGCGAGAGCGAGGCCTGCGCCAGGCGGGTCTCGAACTCCATCACCGCCTTGGCCTGCCCGGCCGCCTGCGCCGCGTCCACGCCCGACAGCGTCAGCAGCTGTGCGATGTACTGCACGTAGGCGTCGCGGATCTTGGCCTGGGCCGGCTCGAAGTAGTAACCCTTCTCCGGCAGTCCCAGCCCGCCCTGGCCGGCGTAGGCGATCACCTGCCCGGAATCCTTGTAGTCGGCGTTGGCGCCGAAGGAGAACAGCGGTCCCTGCCCGGCGGCGTAGGCCTCGCGCAGGTAGGCGGCGACGCCGGCGCTGTCGCGCACCTGGTCGATGCGCGCCAGCTGCGGCTGCAGCGGTGCGATGCCGGCCGCGTCGATGGCCGCCTGGTCCATGCCGGTGCTCCAGATGTCGCCCAGCTTGGCCTCGATGCTGCCCGGCTGCGCATTGGCCGCCGCGGCCTGGACCAGCTTGTGCTGGATCGCCAGCGAGCGCTCGCCGAGGATCTCGAAGCTGCCCCAGGTGGTGCGGTCGGCCGGCACCGGGTTGGCCGCCAGCCACTTGCCGTTGACGAAGGCGTTGAGGTCGGTGCAGGCGGAGACCGAGGGATCCAGGTCGCCCGGCTGCAGGCTGGCGCTGGGCAGCGGCGCATCGGCGGCCAGCGCGGGAACGGCGATCGCCGCGGCGATGGCCAGGGTCAGCGGGAACAGCGTGGGAAGCTTCATTCGGGAACTCCGGTGGGTCGGCGCAAACGACCAGCGTAGGCGATCGCGCACCGCGGCGGATAGGACAAAGGTCACGCCTGCGCATGCATGGCACGATCCGCAGTCGAAAACCCGGTGTTTGCGCTGGAGTGGCGCTACGCGGCCTGCGGGTCGTCAGCGGCGATGAGGTTGCGCCGATGCCAGATCGAGCGTCGAGCCCGGCACTTGCGCATTCTCTGCAATCTTCCAGTCGTCGTCCCCGCGAAAGCGGGGACCCAGTGCCTTGCGATGGCACAAGCTCAAGTCGCAGGGTCCCCGCTTTCGCGGGGACGACG
>JAFADB010000303.1 GCA_023425225.1 Pseudomonadota bacterium | reverse complement strand
GCTGCCGTGCTCGCCGCGATGGCGGCTGCCTGCGGTGGCAGCGACACGCCCTCGAATGTGCAGGCGCCCGGTGCGGAGACGTCGGTCCGCACGCGTGCGCTGGAAACGGGGGCGGCGCTGCTGCAGGACCGCCCGCCGGTGGAGGCGATCAACGCCTACCTCGACGGTTTCCATTTCTACAACGGGCACATGCAGGCACAGATGGAGGCGCACCACTACTGCAGCGTGCTCAACGAGGACGTCATCCAGTGCACGATCTACGACGGCAACACCCGGGACGCCAAGCTGATGGGGGTGGAGTACATCGTCAGCCAGGCGCTGTTCCGCACGCTGCCGGACGCGGAAAAGGCCTTGTGGCACAGCCATGTGCATGAGGTGAAGTCCGGCCAGCTGGTGGCGCCGGGCATTCCCGCGGTGGCCGAGCATGCGCTGATGGAGAAGCTGGCCGGCACCTACGGCAAGACTTGGCATACCTGGCACACCGACCTGGACAAGGCGCTGCCGCAAGGCGTGCCCAAGCTCATGATGGGATTCACCGCCGATGGCCAGGCCGACCCGGCGCTGGTCGCCGCGCGCGACCGTCGCCTGGGCGTCGACAGCGCGCAGAAGCGGCGCGAGCGCGCCGACATAACGGCGCCGGCGATCGAGCCCGGCGCCGATGCCTGGCAGCACGGCGAGGTCATCCAGCTCGACGATCCACGCCAGGCGGCCGGCGGAGGCGGGCGGCCCGCACCGATGCCGCACACGGATGCGCCGCCGCATACGCCGGAGAGGCGCTGATGTCCTGCGCCAAGCCCGCTGAGATCCGCGGCGGTTCCGGCCGGCCGCCGTCAGCGGGAGGACGCCACCGCCTGGGCGCGCTCGAAATCCTCGGCCATCTGCAGGCGCGTGCTGGCCAGGAACTGGCGCACCCGCTCATCCTTGGCGGCCGGCGCGAGTTCGCGGTCGATGCGGTCCAGCGCCTCGGAATACTGCAGCACCATCGTGCGGATGAACGCGTTGCGGTAGGTGTTCTCGTCCTGCTGGCCGGCCAGCGCGTCCAGGCTGCTCTTGCCGGCGCCCCGCAGCGTTTCCACCGACTGGCCCGATTCCACCGCGCCCAGTGCGCGCGCCTGCTCGAGATGGCCGGTGTGCTGGTGCACCACCTGCTTGGCGAAGTCCTCGGTCGATGCGCCCACGTGCCGGTCGATGGCCTGCTGCGCCAGCGCGATGAGATTGCGGTCCATGACCGCCAGGGTGCCGAGGATCTCCCCGTCGCTACTTGCCGGCGTGGCGCCGGGATCCACCGCCCGCGGCTGCGCGTTGACTTCCGGGGCGGTACGCGAGGTTTCGTCGCCGGAGCGGCCGCATGCGCCCAGCAGGGAGGAGGTGGCAAGCAATGCCGCAAGGATCAGGGGACTGCGCAAGGAAGGTCTGTTCATGGAGCCAGCATGGCCGTTGCGCGATCCACGCAGGGCGAAGGGGGAATGCACGAAGGGTGAAAAGCGCGCGCCCGCGGGGCCGGGCACGGCATGCGCTTACGCGCCCGGGTCGGCCGGGCCGAGGTTGTGCTTGGCCAGCATCGCGTCCAGCCGCTTGGCCACCATCGGCGCCTCCTCCTGCTGGTCCACCTGGTCGGTGATCCGGGCGGCGCGGGCCTGGAACGCATCCCAGAAGTCGTCCGGATGCTGCCTGCGCAGGTCGGGGATGTCGGCTTCCAGGTGCTCGAGTGCCTGTTCGATCGGTGCGGAAATCGTGGCCATGCTGCCTCCGGTGGAAGGTTGGGGGTTGGATCGGGCGCGCCGGGCGCGGGATCAACGACGGTCGCGGCCGGTCGGATCGCTGGGCAGGCGCTCGTAGTCCTCGGGGCGGACCCGGTTCTTCTGCGGGTCGTCGTCGGGCATGTCGTGGTCCTTCCAGCGGGCCTTGTCGTTGCGCAGCTTGTCGGGGGTGAAGGCTTTCTCCCGGTCGCTGACCTGGCCCAGGGGGTTGTGGGTCTTCTTGTTCATGGTGGTCTACCTCGTTGCCTGGGCCGGTGGAGGGGACATGCGGCGGTTCCCGGCGCTGCAGCGCCGTGTCACAACACCACGGCGCCGCCGGAGACGGTCAGCAGCGCGCCGGAGGTGTAGCTGGCGCGGTCGCTGGCCAGCATCACGTAGGCCGATGCCAGTTCGGCCGGCTGGCCGGGGCGGCCATAGGGCGTCTGCGAGCCGAACGTCTCCACTTCCTCGGCGGACATGCCGGCGGGGATGAAGGGCGTCCAGATCGGACCCGGCAGCACCGCGTTGACGCGGATCCCGCGCTCGGCCAGCAGGCCCGCCAGGCCGATGGTGAGGTTGGCCAGCGCGCCCTTGGTGGCGGCGTAGGGCAGGATGTTGGGCGTGGGTTTCTTGGAGTTCACCGAGGCGGTGTTGATGATCGCGCCGCCACCCTGCAGCAGCGGCACGCTCAGCCGCACCAGGTTGAAGGCGGCATGGACGTTGGTGTCGAAGGTCTTGCGCCACTCGTCCAGGGTGATCTCGTCGAAGTCCTGGAAATAGCGCTGGTAGGCGGCGTTGTTGACCAGGATGTCGAGCCCGCCCAGTTCGTCGCGGACCTGCCCGACCAGCGCGCTGGCCTGCTCCGGGTCGCTGATGTCGGCGGCGACCAGCAGCGCCTTGCGGCCGGCGTCCTCGATCAGCGCGCCGATGCGCTCGGCATCGTCGCGCTCGCTGGGCAGGAAGGCGATCGCCACATCCGCGCCCTCGCGGGCGAAGGCGATCGCGACCGCGGCCCCGATGCCGCTGTCGCCGCCGGTGATCAGCGCCTTCTTGCCCTGCAGCTGGCCGCTGCCGACATAGCTGTCCTCGCCATGGTCCGGCCGCGGCTCCATCTTCCCGGTCTTGCCCGGGAAGGACTGCTGCTGGCGCTTGAACGGCGGGGACGGGTAATGCGGGAGGGCCATTGCATGCTCCACTGCGTCGGACGCGACCAGTCTCGCGATTGCGCGGTTAAGCGCCCGGCCACGCCGCGTGCGCATCGCGTGCACAAGCCCCGGGCGGCAAGAGCCGGGCCACCTCGCCGTGATCGAGGCGATCCGGTTGATGGCCGGCAATAAATCGGCACGACACCCGGCGGTGCCGGTCGTCCATCGGTCCGGCCGCCTCGCTTTCGGTCGGCCGTCGGTGTACAAATGTCCACCATGAACGACCTGACTTCCCAGCGCGCGGCGATCCTGGCCTTCATCGGCGAGCGCATCGCCGGCGGCGCGGCGCCCAGCCTGGCCGAGATCGCCACCGCGTTCGGCTTCGCCTCGCGCAATGCCGCGCACAAGCACGTGCAGGCGCTGGCCGAGGCCGGGCTGGTCGAGCTGCGCCCCGGGCAGAAGCGCGGCATCCGCCTGCCCGGCGGCGGGCACGAAGCGCCGCTGATGCTGCCGGTGCTGGGGCGGGTGGCCGCCGGCCACCCGATCGGCGCCGACATCGGCCTGGACCGCCAGCTGTGGCTGGACCGCGGCCTGTTCTCGCTGCGCCCGGACTACCTGCTGCAGGTGCAGGGCGATTCGATGATCGACGACGGCATCCTCGACGGCGACCTGGTCGGCGTGCATCGCAGCGCCGATGCCCGCGACGGCCAGATCGTGGTGGCGCGGCTGGACGAGGAGATCACCATCAAGCGGCTCGAGCGCGGGCGCGACGGCATCCGCCTGCTGCCGCGCAACCCGGCGCATGCGCCGA
>JAFADB010000297.1 GCA_023425225.1 Pseudomonadota bacterium | reverse complement strand
GCTGCAGCAGCCGGGCGCGCAAGGCGGTATCGCCCCAGGTGGAAGCGATGCCGAGTACCTCGAACTCGGGGCTGGACAGCAGCAGGCCCAGGGCGAAGGCGTCGTCGATATCGTCGCCGATATCGGTGGAAACGACGACCTTGTGTCGGTCTGCGGGCTGGGCGAGGGCTTGCAGCGGCAGGACTATCGCCAGCAATGCCGCCAGCAGCAGCGTTCTTGTGCAGATACTCATTTGTCGGATCTCCGTGGGCTGCTTGCGGGGAATCCGGATTATCGCGGGGATGGTGCCGGTGCGATGCCTTGGGGAATCCCGGTCGCGGCTGACGCCGTTCCTACGCGGGGCAAAGCCCACCCCTATCGGATTCGGCGCCCAAAGCGCCCCCATCCGCCTTCGGCACCTTCCCCCGAAAAGGGAGCCATGGCCCCGCAAGCGGGGGAAGGGAAATGCCGGACGGTCGATCGGCAGGTGGAGCCTTTCGATGGATTCACCCCCTCCCGCTCGCGGGGAGGGCTCTTCGGCAGGCAGCGCCACCTACCCCGCCTCAGAAGTTGGCGCGGAACTGCACGCCGACGATGCGTGGGTCGTTGATGAAGCCGGTGAGGTTGTCGAAGTCGATCGCACCGGTGGCGCGGATCTGGTTGGTGCAGTTGCGGCAGAACACCGAGGCCTCGTAGGCGCCCGCGCCCCAGTTGTAGCCGATCTTCAGTCCACCCTCGAACAGCGGCTGGCCGACGAACTCGCGCGACTCGTACAGGAAGAAGTTGACCTCGCTGCGATAGGACCAGTCGGTGTAGACGAACAGCTCGCCGTCGTCGCCGACCGGGATGCCGTAGCGCAAGGTGGCGTTGCCGATCCACTTGGCGGCCTGCGGCAGAGGATTGCCGTACAGCAGGGCGTAGCCGTCGGCGTCGACCGGGTCGGTCACCGTGCACACCCAGGCCGAGCAGGTCGAAGTCGCCAGCGTGCGGTCCTTGATCTTGGTGTGGTTGTAGCTGCCGTTGAGGCCGAAGCGCAGGTTCTCGGTGACCAGCGCCTCGAAGTCGAACTCGGCGCCGTAGGCCCCGCTCTTCTTCGCGTTGATCAGCTGCACGGCATTGGACACGCCGCCCACGGCGGTGAGCTGCTGGTTCTTGATGTCCATGGAGTAGACGTCGAAGCCGATGCGGGCGCGCTTGTCGAACAGGTCGGCCTTGATGCCCACCTCGTAGGAATCCACCGTTTCCGGCGCGGCCACGGTCACCGGCACGCCGGACGACGGCGGGCCGAAGCTGGCGCCGCGATAGCCGCGCGCCGCGCGTGCGTACAGGTTGACGTCGTCGGTCAGGGCGAAGACCGCACTGGCATCGCCGGTGACCTTCGAACCGCTGGTCTCGCCACCGATCGGCGCGGCATCGGCGCGGTCCCAGTCCACGATGTCGAAGGTCTTCTTGTCGTGCGTGTAGCGCAGGCCGGCACGCAGGTTCAGGCGGTCGCTGGCCTGGTAGTTGAGCGAACCGAACGCCGCCCACGAGGTGGTGCGCTGGCGGGTCAGGTCGAAGCCGGTCAGGGCACCGCCGGCGATGGTGTCGTAGTCGTAGGCCTCGCCCTCGACGTTGTCGTGGAAGTAGTACAGGCCGGCCTGCCAGTTGAGCGGCCCCTCATACTGCGACTCGGCGCGCAACTCCTGGGTGATCTGCGACAGGTCCTTGATGCCGCCGGCGGTTTCCACCGAGAACGGGATGAAGCCGGGGCCGAACGGCACGCTCGGGTCGACGAAGGCGCCCGGGCCGTAGCCGCCGTCGATGTCGCCGCGGCTGTAGTACTTGCTGATCGCCTCGTAGCCGGTGATCGAATGCAGCGCGATGTCGCCCAGGTCCCAGCTCAGGTTGGCGCTACCGCCGTAAGTGGTCAGCTGCTGGGTGTTGTGGGCGTCGATGTAGGCCTTGTCCTCGTCGAAGCCATCGACCAGCTGGTTGTTGCCGGACTGGAAGATGTTGGCGCGGAACAACCGCGCGGTGCCGTTGAGCTTGCGCACGTGGGCGTTGAACAGCGCACTGAACGCGTCGCCGGGCTGGAACAGCAGCTGCAGGCGGGCGGCGGTGTCGTCATAGCCCTCCAGCTTCTGCCCGCTGATCTGGCTGGTCACCCAGTCGTCGCGGTGCTGCTGCAGCACGGAGACGCGGGCGGCCCACTGCTCGCCCAGCGGGATGCTGACCGCACCCTCGACCGACGAGGTGGCGTGGGTGCCGTAGGACACGCTGGCATAGCCGTCGCTGGCGCCGAGGGTCGGCTTGACCGAGTTGAACTTGACCACGCCGGCGGGGGTGTTGCGGCCGAACTGGGTGCCCTGCGGACCGCGCAGCACCTCGATGCCCGCCAGGTCGAAGATCGGGAAGCCCTTGAGGAACGCGTTCTCCTGCACCACGTCGTCGTACACCAGCGACACCGGCTGCGACGCGTAGGTGGTGTAGTCGGTATTGCCGTAGCCGCGGATGTAGAAGCGCGGGAACACGCGGCCGTTGGACGATTCGATGTTCAGGCTGGGCACCTTGCCGGCCAGCACGCGCACGTCCGAGCCGCTGGTGGCGATCGCGTCCAGGTACTCCGGGCGCAGCACGGTGGCCGATACCGGCACGTCCTTGGAATCCTCGGCATGGCGCTCGGCGGTGACCGTGACCGTATCGAGACGGGCGACGTCCGCTCCGGCGGCCTGTTGGGCCTGCGCGTGGAAGGCGGCCAGCAGCAGGGCGGAATTGATGGCGAGGGCGAGCGTTCCACGCAGGGGCTTGCTTGCGGTCATGGTCGTACCTTGGCGTTTGGGGTGAGGCCGGGCGGCGGGTGCTGCGATGCGGTATCAGTACAACATGACAATTTCTTAACGCCAAGTGCCCGGATTGATCCGGCATCCGCACTAGCGTGCGGCGCGTGACTTGCGAACGGTGGCGTTGCATCGTGTTGGTGCAACGGTGGAATCGAGCGGCCTTGGTCGGATCGCCCGTGGGCGCCTGCGGCGCTCCCCCTTCCGCCGTCGGCACCTTCCCCCGCCGGGCGGGGGAAGGGAGATGGTCATGCCTCCCGCAAGCCGAAGGAGACAGCGGGGAGCGCACCCCTCAGATCACATACAGATCCACGTATTCATGCACCGGCATCGCCTCCAGCCTGCCCTGGTCGAGGGACACGTGCAGGATCGCCTGCTGCTGCCTGGCCGGGAACCGACGCGCCAGATTGGTGCGGAACTTGGCCTCCAGCAGCGGGATGCCTTCCTCGCGCCGGCGACGGTGGCCGATCGGGTATTCGACCACCACCTCGGGCAGCACGGTGCCGTCGTCGAATTCCACGATCAGTGCGTTGGCGATGGAGCGCTTGTCCGGGTCGTGGTAGTCGGCGGTGAACCGCGGGTCCTCGACGCAGACGATCTTCGCGCGCAGCACGTCGATGCGCGGATCGGCGGCCACCGCGTCCTCGTAGTCGGCGGCGGTCAGGCGGCCGAAGATCAACGGTACCGCGACCATGTACTGGATGCAGTGGTCGCGGTCGGCCGGATTGTCCAGCGGCCCCTGCTTGTCGATGATGCGGATGCAGGCCTCGTGGGTGCGGATGATGATCCGGCGGATGTCCTCCACGCGCCGGCCGGCGGCGGCCAGTTGCCGGTGCAGCGTCATCGCCGCCTCCACCGCGGTCTGGCTGTGGAACTCGGCCGGGTAGCTGATCTTGAACAGCACGTTCTCCATCACGTAGCTGCCGTACGGGCGCTGGAAGGCGAACGTCCGGCCCTTGAACGAGACGTCGTAGAAGCCCCAGGTCCGGGCGGTCAGCACGCTCGGGTAGCCCATCTCGCCCTTGGCCGCCATCAGCGCCAGGCGCACGCCGCGGCTGGTGGCGTCACCGGCGGCCCAGCTCTTGCGCGAGCCGGTGTTGGGCGCATGGCGGTAGGTGCGCAGGGCCTGCCCGTCCACCCAGGCCAGCGACAGCGCGTTGATGATCTCCTCGTGGTCCAGCCCCAGCATCTGCGCCACCACCGCGGTGGTGGCGACCTTGACCAGCACCACGTGGTCCAGGCCGACCTTGTTGAACGAGTTCTCCAGCGCGATGCAGCCCTGGATCTCGTGCGCCTTGATCATGGCGGTGAGCACGGCCTTCATCGTCAGCGGCTTGCGGCCGGCGGCGACGTTGTTGCGGCTGAGCCAGTCGGCGGTGGCGAGGATGCCGCCGAGGTTGTCGGACGGGTGGCCCCATTCGGCCGCCAGGAAGGTGTCGTTGAAGTCCAGCCAGCGGATCGCCGCGCCGATGTCGAAGGCGGCCTTGACCGGATCGAGCTGGAACTGGGTACCCGGCACCTTGGCGCCGTTGGGCACCACCGTGCCGGGCACGACCGGGCCGAGCAGCTTGGTGCAGGCGGGATACTCCAGCGCCTCCAGGCCGCAGCCGAGCGTGTCGATCAGGCAGTTGCGCGCGGTGTCGTAGGCCAGGTCGGAGCCGATGCCGTAGTTGACGACATAGTCGGCGATGTCGACCAGCACCTGGTCGGGCCTGGGGCGGCGGGCGGAGGCGGATTCGGACATGGCGTACTCCTCATGGCGTGGATTGCCGTCGGGAAGGAAGTTGCCTGGCCGCCGAAGCCGCTGGGATCGTATGGGGCCGGCTCCGACAGCTTATGCGGGCCCCGCTTACGCTTAGATGATCAGACCTGACCGGTGTTGTTCCTCCTCTTGGGAGCGACGTCGATCGCTGGCACCCACTCAAGCAGTCACTCAAAAGGCATCGCCCGGCACGCGCACCCAGCCTTCTATCAGGATGCGCGCGCTTCGGCTCATCACTGCCTTGGCCACGGTCCATTCGCCATCCACCTGCTTCACCGCCGCGCCCACGCGCAGCGTGCCGGACGGGTGGCCGAAGCGCACCGCCTCGCGCGACCCGCCGCCGGCGGCGAGGTTGACCAGCGTGCCCGGTACCGCCGCGGCCGTGGCGATGGCCACCGAAGCGGTACCCATCATCGCGTGGTGCAGCTTGCCCATCGACATGGCGCGCACCAGCAGGTCGATGTCGCCGGCGGCGACCGGCTTGCCGGCCGAGGTCACGTAGTCGCGTGGCGGCGCGACGAAGGCCACCTTGGGCGTGTGCTGGCGCGTGGCGGCTTCCTCCGGCGTCCTGATCAGGCCCATGCGCAGCGCGCCGGCCACGCGGATCGCCTCCAGCTTCGCCAGCGCCGCCGCATCGCCGTTGATCGCCGGCTGCAGCTCGGTGCCGGTGAAGCCGATGGCGGCGGCATCGACGAAGATGGTCGGGATGCCGGCGGTGATCAGCGTGGCCTGGAGCGTGCCGACGCCGGGCACGTCGAGGTCGTCCACCACGTGCCCGGTGGGGAACATGGCGCCGCCGCCCTCGCCTTCGCCGTCGTCGGCCGGGTCGAGGAACTCCAGCACGATCTCCGCGGCCGGG
>JAFADB010000216.1 GCA_023425225.1 Pseudomonadota bacterium | reverse complement strand
TTTCGCCGCGCGCACGCAGCTCAGCCAGAACGGAATCGATGCCGTTCTTGTCGATGGTGCGCAGTGCATGCGCGGAAACCTTCAGCTTGACCCAGCGGTTCTCGCTGGCGACCCAGAAGCGGCGCTCATGCAGGTTGGGCAGGAAGCGACGGCGGGTCTTGTTGTTGGCGTGGGAGACGTTGTTGCCCGTCTGCACACGCTTGCCGGAAACTTGGCATACGCGGGACATTGCGCACCTCGGTAAGTTGGAAGTCCGGCCATGGATGGCCAGGCTCTTGCGGATGGATCCGCAAACGGTTGTTGCCCTCCTTAGCCAGGAAGACGGCGGCCCCGACGGCCCTGCGGCCATCGCGCGACGTTGGGAATCAATCACTTACGCTGGGAAAAGGCCGCTGCGGAGTTCGCGCTTCCGCACCGCCACCGGAACGGGTCCGGGCACAGCGAGCCGCGCATTATGCCGGGCTTTTCCTTGTGCCGCAAGCACTTACCGGCTGGCACGGC
The DNA here is from genome assembly GCA_023425225.1 of Pseudomonadota bacterium. GTDB lineage: Bacteria > Pseudomonadota > Gammaproteobacteria > Xanthomonadales > Xanthomonadaceae > MMGLT7. The sequence goes on along the minus strand of JAFADB010000216.1, from coordinate 6,743 downwards.
CATGGCCATGGCCACGACCAGGGGGGTCCTGGCCGTGGCCGCAACTCGCGCTCATCGCCTCATCCGTCCTGCGCCGGCACGCCGGGGGCATTCTCGCGCCGATGCGCCCAGCGATACAGCAGCGGCAGCACCAGCAGGGTCAGCAGGGTGGAGGAGACGATGCCGCCGATCACCACCGTGGCCAGCGGCCGCTGCACCTCGGCACCGGCGCCGACGTTGAAGGCCATCGGCAAGAAGCCCAGCGAGGCCACCAGCGCGGTCATCAGCACCGGCCGCAGGCGTCCCAGCGCGCCATCGCGCACCGCCTGCTGCAGCGGTTCGCCCGCCGCCCGCAGGCTGCGCACGAAACTGATCATCACCAGGCCGTTGAGCACCGCCACCCCGGACAGCGCGATGAAGCCGACGCCGGCCGGGATCGACAGCGGGATCCCGCGCAGCGCCAGCGCCAGCACGCCGCCGGTCAGCGCCAGCGGCACGCCGCTGAACACGATGGCGGCGTCGCGCGCCGAGCCGAAGGCCCAGAACAGCAGCGCGAAGATGATCGCCAGCGTCAGCGGCACCACCACCGCCAGGCGCTGGCTGGCCGAGATCAGCTGCTCGAAGCTGCCGCCGTACTCGATCCAGTAGCCGCTGGGCACCTGCACGTCGCGGCCGATCGCCTGCTGCAGGTCGGTGACGAAGCCGCCCAGGTCGCGGTCGCGCACGTTGGCGGTGACGACGATGCGGCGCTTGCCGTTCTCGCGGTTGATCTGGTTCGGGCCTTCGCTGCTGTCCAGCGTCGCCAGTTCGCGCAGCGGCACGGTGCGGGCGCTGCCGCTGCTCCAGCTGCCGTCGCGGCTGGATTCGTCGGCATCGCCGCCGGCCAGTGCCGCCTCCAGCGACACCGGCAGGTCGGCCAGCGCCGCCGGGTCCTGCCGCAGTGCCTCGGGCAGGCGCACGACGATGTCGAAGCGGCGGTCGCCCTCGAACAGCTGGCCGGCGACCTGCCCGCCCACCGCGGTGGCCACGGTCGACTGCACCTGGCCCGGATTGAGGCCATAGCCGGCCAGCGCGGCGCGGTTGGGGGTGACGGTCAGCAGCGGCAGGCCGCTGGTTTCCTCCACCCGCACGTCCGCCGCGCCGGGCACCTGGGCGGCCACCGCGGCGATGCGCCGGCCGACCGCCAGCAGCGTGTCCAGGTCGTCGCCGAACAGCATCACCGCCACGTCGGCACGCACGCCGGAGATCAGCTCGTTGGTGCGCATCTGGATCGGCTGGGTGAACTCGTAGTTGTTGCCCGGCAGTTGCTCGACCGCCGCCTCCAGCTCGGCCAGCAGGCGATCGCGCGGCTTGCGGGGGTCCGGCCAGTCCTGGCGCGGCTTCATCATGATGAAGGTGTCGGCCACCGACGGCGGCATCGGGTCGGAGGCGACCTCGGGCGTGCCGATCTTGGAGAACACCTTGTCCACCTCGGGAAACTGCAGCAGCCGGTTCTCGACTTGCTTCTGCATCTGGATCGACTGGCTCAGGCTGGTGCCGGGGATGCGCATGGCGTGCATGGCGACGTCGCCCTCGTCCAGGCTGGGGATGAACTCGCTGCCCAGCCGCGTCGCCAGCAGGCCGCAGCCGATCACCAGCACCAGCGCGGCGGCCACCGTCCAGCGGGCGCGGCGCAGGGCGAAGTCCAGCAGCGGCTCGTAGCGCCGGCGCAGCCAGGCCATCAGCCGGTTCTCCTTCTCCTGCACGCGGCCGCCGAGGAACAGCGCGATCGCCGCCGGGACGAAGGTCAGCGCCAGCACCATCGCGCCGGTGAGCGCCAGCACCACGGTGATCGCCATCGGGTGGAACATCTTCCCTTCCACGCCGGTGAGGGCGAGGATCGGCAGGTACACCGCGGTGATGATGCCCAGCCCGAACAGGCTCGGGCGGATCACCTCGGCGGCGGCGCCGGCGGTCTCGGCGAAGCGTTCGGCGCGGGTCATGTCGCGGCCGAGCGCGTGCTGGCGCTGGCCGAAACGGCGCAGGCAGTTCTCGATGATGATCACCGCGCCATCGACGATCAGGCCGAAGTCGAGCGCGCCCAGGCTCATCAGGTTGGCCGAGACGCCACCGCGGGCCATCCCGGTCAGGGTGAACAGCATCGCCAGCGGGATCACCGCGGCGGTGATCAGCGCGGCGCGGAAATTGCCCAGCAGCACGAACAGCACCACGATCACCAGCAGCGCGCCTTCGATCAGGTTGCGCGCGACCGTGGCGATGGTGCGGTCCACCAGCGCAGTGCGGTCGTAGCTGGCGGTGACGGTGACGCCTTCGGGCAGGCTGTCCTGCGCCTGCCGCAGCCGCGCCGCCGCGGCCTGGGCGACGTCGCGGCTGTTGCCGCCGATCAGCATCACCACCGTGCCCATCACCACCTCGTGGCCGTTCTGGGTGGCCGCGCCGCTGCGCAGCTCCGGCCCGTCCTGCACGCCGGCCACGTCGCGTACCCGGATCGGCACGCCCTCGCGCCGCGCCAGCACGATGTTGCCGATGTCCTCCAGGCCGCTCACCTGGCCGGGGATGCGCACCAGGAACTGCTGGCCGTTGCGCTCGATGTAGCCGGCGCCGACGTTCTGGTTGTTGGCCTCCACCGCCTGCACCACATCCTCCAGGGTGAAGCCGAGCGCGCGCAGCCGTGCCGGGTCCGGGGTGATGTGGACCTGGCGCTGGAAGCCGCCGATGGTGTTGACCTCGGTCACTCCGGGCACGTTGCGCAGCTGCGGCCGGATCACCCAGTCCTGCAGGGTGCGCAGGTCGGTGGCAGTGTAGGGCGTGCCATCGGCCTTGCGCGCGGCCGGGTCGGCGTCGATGGTGTACATGAAGATCTCGCCCAGGCCGGTGGCGATCGGCCCCAGTTGCGGGTCCAGACCTTCGGGGATCTGCGACTTGACCTGCTGCAGGCGTTCGGCGACCTGCTGCCGCGCGAAGTAGATGTCGGTGCCGTCCTCGAACACCACGGTCACCTGCGACAGCCCGTAGCGCGACAGCGAGCGCGCATGATCCATCGACGGCAGCCCGGCCATCGCCGTCTCCACCGGGTAGGTGATGCGCTGCTCGGTCTCCAGCGGCGAATAGCCCGGCGCGGCGGTGTTGATCTGCACCTGCACGTTGGTGATGTCTGGGGTGGCATCGATCGGCAGCCGGGTGAAGCTCCAGGCACCGACGCCGATCAGGAGCACGGTCAGGCTCATCATCAACCAGCGATGGGCGATGGCAGTGGCGATGATGCGCTCAAGCATGGGGGCATCCTCCGCGCAGGGTCACCGGGCTGTTGCTGTTGCTCTGGCTTTTGACTTTCCGGGTCCCCTTCCGCAGCGGCGGAGCCGGCGGGTAAAACCCCGAAGGGGCGGCGCACATGGATGTGCGCCGTTCGCGGCAGGGGCAGGATGCCCCTGCCGCGAATTCCCGCCGGCGGAGCGGACCCGGAGCGCGCAGCGCGGAGGGCGCGAAGGCAGGGCGTGCTTTCTTTTGGTTACCTTTTCTTTGCACGAGCAAAGAAAAGTAACTCGCTCCGCAAGGAGCGAAAGCCTTTGCTCTCATAGTCACAACACAAGGGAAACCCGTGGGTGCAGCGGCAACGCACGCGAGGCGATCAATGCTCATGGCTGGCCCCCGCCTTGCCGATATCGGCCTTGACCACATAACTCTGCTCGACCACCACCTGCTCGCCGGCGCGCAGCCCCGACAACACCTCCACCTGGACCGCATCGCGCGCACCCAGCGTCACCGCGCGCGCGGCATAGCTCTCGCCGTCGCGCACGAACACCACCTCGCGGCCTTCCATCGTCTGCAACGCACTCAGCGGCACCACCAGCGCGGCCGGCGTGCTGGCCACCACGATGCGCGCCTTGACCGCCGCACCCGGCCGCCACTGCCCATCGTCGTTGCGCACGATCGCCCGCGCCACCGTGCTCTGGCTGGCGGTGGCCGTGCCCGGCAGCACCCGCTCCAACGTGGTGGCCTGGCGGACGCCATCGGTCATCCGCGACACCGTGACCGGCACGCCGGCGGTGATGTGCTGGGTGTCCCTGCCGAAGATGTGCAGGTCCACCCACAAGCTCGACAGGTCGCCGATCTCGAACAACGGCGTGCCCTCGCCGGCCACGCCGCCGACCTGGGCCTGGCGCGACAGCACCACCCCGCCGATCGGCGCGCGCACGCTGTAGGTGGTCAGGCTGAGGTTGCTCTCGATGCTGGCCAGCACCTGGCCGGCATCGACGCGATCGCCGACGTTGGCGCGCAGCGAACGGATCGGCCCGGGGAAGCGCGCCGTCACCTGCGCCACGCGGCCATCGACCGGCGTCAGCAGGCCCTGCACGTCGTGTTCGTCGGCGATGGTGCCGGCCGCGACCGGCGCCACCCGGATGCCGGCCTGCTCGGCCATGGCGGCGGCGATGGTGGTGCTGTCCGGGGCCGCGTCGTGATCGTCGCCGCCCTGCTCCTCGTGATCGCCGTGATCGCCGTGATCGTCATGGCCGGCCTCGGCCTCGGCCTCGGCGGCGGCCGCGGGGGCGTCGCCGCGGCCGCCGCCGGCCAGCGCCAGCAGCGCCAGGCACAGGCCGCCGGCCAGCATGCAGCGGATTGCGGAAGTGTTCATGAGCGGTCCTCCGTGGACGCGGTGTCGTGGCGGGCGACCATGCTCTGGCCGGTGAGGCGCTGGATCTCGATCAGCGCGGTCTGCGCGGCGATCGCCGCTTCGAGCTGGCGCTGGCGCGCCTCGATGCGCATGGCCTGCAGCTGCGCCCATTCCATGTAGCTGATGGCACCGCCGCGCCAGGCCTTCTCGGCGGCGTTCTCGGCGCGCTGCAGCTGCGGCAGCACGTCGCGCGACAGCCGCGCCACCTCCAGCCGCGAGGCCAGGTAGCGGCCATGCGCGTCGGCCAGGGTGGCGTACAGCTGCAGCGCGCGCGATTCGCGCTCCACTCCGCTCAGCGCCAGCTCGGCCTCGGCGGCGCGGATCTCCGCCCCGGCCCGGCGCGCACTGCCCAGCGGCACGCTGAAGCCGGCCACCAGCGCGGTGTCGCCGCTGTCGCGCAGGTTGCGCACCCCCAGTTGCCAATCCACGTCCGCGCGCGCCTGGGTGCGCGCCAGTTGCAGCTGCGCTTCGCGGATGCGGCGCTCGCCGGCCAGCAGCGCCAGTTCGGGCGTGCGCTGCAGTTCCTCGGCGAGCACCGCGAAGTCCTGCAGCGCAGGCAGTTGCAGCGGATCGCCGGTGACCACGTCGAAGCCGGGATCGCGCTGCTGCCACAACGCCGACAACGCCATCCGCGCGGAGGCATCCAGTTGCAGGGCGCGGTCGCGGTCCAGCTCGGCCTGGGCCAGCATGGCCTGCGCGGTCAGCTGTACCGATTCGGGCGAGGCGCCGGCCTCAGCCGCTGCCGCGCGGCGGCGACGGCGCGGCGGCGCTGCTCGATGTCGGTCTCGGCGATGGCCAGGCGCTGGCGCGCCTCGGTCACCGCCAGGTAGCGGCGCGCGACCTCGGCCAGCAGGTCCAGGCGCGCGGTCTCGCGCTGCGGCGCCAGCGCATCGAGGTTGGCCTGGGCCACGGCGCGGCGCGCATCCAGCTTGCCGCCGTGTTCGAGCACCCCGGCCAGGGTGACGGTGAACTCGGCGGTGTCGAAGCCGCGGCTATCGCCGCTGCCGAGCGCGTTCTCCACTTCGGCCCCGAGCGTCAGCGGTGGGCGCAGGCCGGCAGCTTCGCCACGCGCCTCCCACACTGGACGCTGGGCATCGACCACGCGCAGGTCGGGATGGGAGCGGGCGACGCGGGCGATGGCCTCGTCCAGGGTGAGCGGTACAACCGGCGTGGCGCCGCGTGCATACGCGCACGGCACCAGCGCAAAGGCAGCCAGTGCTGCCAGACGCATCCACATGTGAAATCTCCAGAAAGCGGTTCGGATGGCGGGGTCCGGCACCGGGCCGGACGGCATCAGGCCGCGATGGGAGGACGCAGCAGGTTCTCCGGCGGCTGGCTCCGCAATTGCGCGACCCGGCCCGGCGGCACGCCCTGCACCGGGGCCGGCAGCACCCAGGCCATCGCCGCCATCGGCAGCACGCCGCCGTGGCCGTGGCAGTGCCCGCTGTGCATCAACGCATGCAGCAGGTCGCCGGCATCGTCATCCGCGCCGCCGCCGGCCTCGTGCGGCTCGGCGCCGTGGGCGCCGGCGTGGCCATGCGCCAGCGCATGCACATCGCCGAGGGCGGAGGCCACCGGCGCCACCATCACCCCGAACACCAGCAAGGCCAGCGCCAGCAGGCGCAGCAGCGGGGTCACGGACGGGGCACGGCGGGGATACATGGCGCCCAGCCTAGGGGTGGCAGCGGCCGTTACACAATCGCAGCCTGGATTCTCCTTCTCCCACTTGCGTGAGAAGGGATTTCCCCGGTTCAAGCTTTCGGCTACGTTCCGGCCGCGGCGCGCTTGCCGTCGGCGATGAACGCGCGCACCTGCTGCTCCAGCACCGGCAGCGGTACCGAGCCCTGCCTGAGCACGGCGTCGTGGAAGGCCTTGATGTCGAAGCGCTCGCCCAGCTCGCGCTCGGCCTCGGCGCGCAACCGGACGATGGCGATCTCGCCGAGCTTGTAGCTCAGCGCCTGCGCCGGCCAGGAGATGTAGCGGTCGACCTCGGTGGTGACCTCGTGCTCGCTCAGCGCGGTGCGCTCGCGCAGGTAGGCCAGCGCCTGCTCGCGGCTCCAGCCGTAGTGGTGCACGCCGGTGTCGATCACCA
>JAFADB010000091.1 GCA_023425225.1 Pseudomonadota bacterium | reverse complement strand
GACACCTACGGCATCATGGTGTACCAGGAGCAGGTCATGCAGATGGCGCAGATCGTCGGCGGCTACTCGCTGGGCGGCGCCGACCTGCTGCGCCGCGCGATGGGCAAGAAGGTGCCGGCCGAGATGGCCAAGCACCGCGAGATCTTCCGCACCGGCGCGGCCGAGGGCGGCGTCGGCCAGGCCAAGGCCGACGAGATCTTCGACCTGATGGAGAAGTTCGCCGGCTACGGCTTCAACAAGTCGCATGCCGCCGCCTACGCCCTGGTCAGCTACCAGACCGCCTGGCTCAAGCGTCACTACCCGGCCGAGTTCATGGCCGCCACGCTGTCCTCGGACATGGACAACACCGACAAGGTGGTGGGCTTCCTCGACGAGGTGCGCAACCTCGGCCTGAAGGTGCTGCCGCCGCGGGTCAACGATTCGGCCTGGATGTTCGAGGCCGCCACGCCAGACACCATCCAGTACGGCCTGGGCGCGATCAAGGGCGTCGGCCGCGGCGCCTGCGAGGCGATCGTGGCCGAGCGCGAACGCAACGGCCGCTACACCACGCTGCTGGACTTCTGCACCCGCACCGGCCCGGCCCGGCTCAACCGCCGCACCCTGGAGGCGCTGGTCAATGCCGGCGCGCTCGACGGCCTGGGCAGCAACCGCGCCACCTTGATGCTGCAGCTGCCGGAGGTGATCAAGGCCACCGAGCAGATGGCACGCGAGCGCGAGGCCGGGCAGAACTCGCTGTTCGGCGGCGGCGGCGACGCCCCGGCGATCCAGGTCGATCTGCCCGAGAGCAAGGAAATGCCGCTGGGCCAGCTACTGGCCGGCGAACGCGAGACGCTGGGCTTCTATCTCAGCGGCCACCCGTTCGATCCCTATGCCGCCGAGGTGAAGGAGCTGGTCGGCTGCGACCTGGGCGCGCTGGACAAGATCTGGGCGGCGCAGCCGTCCGGCGAGAAGCGCGGCTGGCGCCCCGAAGTGCAGGCGGTGCTGGCCGGTCTGGTGGTCGGCGTGCGCCGCAAGGGCGACAGCCAGGTGTTCGTGCAGTTGGAGGACGGCAAGGGCCGGCTGGAGTGCAGCGCGTTCTCCGATGCGATGGCCGAGTTCGGCCAGCTGCTGGTGCGCGACCGCATCCTGATCGTCAAGGGCGGCCTGCGCGAGGACGAGTTCAACGGCGGCTACAGCCTGCGCATCCGCCAGTGCTGGGACTACGAGCAGGTCTGCGCCGAGCACGCGCGGCGGCTGTCGCTGCGGCTGGACCTGCGCCAGCGCCAGGCCTGGGAACGGGTCGAGGCGCTGCTGGCGCGCCATCGCCCCGGCAAGACGCCATTGCGCGTGGACCTGCTGCTGCCCTCGCCCAAGGGCCCGGTGGCCGGCATGCTCGACCTCAATGGCAGCCACTCCGTGCGCATCGCCCCGCAGCTGATCGAACAGCTGCGCGCCGAGCCGGCGGTGCGCACGCTCAAGGTCAAGTACAGCCCGCCCTGGGCGCACTGACCGGTCGCCTGCCCGCACGCCCGCGTACGGGGCGTGAAGACCGCTTCGGCTACACTTCCCCACTTTGGTTCACGACGGCTTCCCATGAATCCGAACTACCTCGATTTCGAACAGCCCATCGCCGACCTGGAGGCCAAGATCCAGGAGCTGCGCAGCGCCAGCACCGGACCGGCGGTCAATGTCGAATCGGAGGTGCACGCGCTGCAGGACAAGCTGCGCAAGCGCACCGCGCAGATCTTCCGCGACCTCTCGCCGTGGCAGATCTCGCAACTGGCGCGGCATCCCGCCCGTCCCTACACGCTGGACTACATCCGCGTGTTCTGCGACGAGTTCCAGGAGCTGGCCGGCGACCGCGCCTATGCCGACGACAAGGCCATCGTCGGCGGACTGGCGCGCATCGCCGGGCGGCCGGTGGTGGTCATCGGCCACCAGAAGGGCCGCGATACCAAGAGCAAAGTGGCGCGCAACTTCGGCATGCCGCGCCCGGAGGGCTACCGCAAGGCATTGCGGCTGATGAAGCTGGCCGAGCGCTTCCGCCTGCCGCTGCTGACCTTCATTGATACTCCCGGCGCCTACCCCGGCATCGGTGCCGAGGAGCGCGGCCAGTCCGAGGCCATCGCCCGCAACCTGCTGGAGATGGCCGAGCTGAAGATCCCGGTGATCTGCACGGTGATCGGCGAAGGCGGCTCCGGCGGCGCGCTGGCCATCGGCGTGGGCGACCGCACGCTGATGCTCGAGTACAGCACCTACTCGGTGATCTCCCCGGAAGGCTGCGCCTCGATCCTGTGGAAGGACGCCGGCAAGAACAAGGAAGCGGCCGAACAGCTGGGCATGACCGCCCCGCGCCTGAAGGGCCTGGGCCTGATCGACAAGGTCGTGCGCGAGCCGATCGGTGGCGCCCACCGCAACCCGAAGCAGATGGGCCGGCGCCTGAAGGCGGTGCTGCTCAACGAACTGGATGCGCTGGAAAAGCTGCCGGTCGACGAACTGCTGGCGCAGCGCTATGCGCGCCTGCGCAGCTACGGCGCCTACGAGGCCGCATAAGCCGGCGCCGGCACGGGGACCCAGGGATTGAGCCCGATCATCCTGCTTTCGCTGGTGCTGCAGGTCGCCTGCTGCGTGCACGTCGTGCGCAACGGGCGGCCGCTGTACTGGATCTTCATCATTTTGATGTTCTCGTACCTGGCGGTGCTGGTTTATTTCATCGCCGAAATCCTGCCGGGATTGCGCAACAGCCCCGGCGCGCGGCGCGGGCTGCGCCGGGTGCGTGACCAGCTCGACCCCTCCCGTGGCAAGCGCCAGGCCGACCAGCGCCTGCGCGTGGCCGACACCGCAGAAAACCGCCGGCAACTGGCGCAGCAGCACCTGGACCACGGCGAGTACGCCGAGGCCGCCACGCTGTTCGAAGGCGCCCTGCGCGGCATCCACCGCGAAGACCCCGACCTGATGCTGGGCCTGGCCAAGGCCCGGTACGGGCTCGGCCAGCCGGCGCAGGCCCGGCAGACGCTGGACGCGCTGATCGCCGCCAATCCGTCCTTCCGCTCGCAGGAAGGCCACCTGCTGTATGCCCGCGCGGTGGAGGACAGCGGCGATGTCGATGCCGCCCTGCACGAGTACGAAGCCCTGGTCGACGGCTTCGCCGGCGAGGAAGCGCGCCTGCGCTATGCCCTGCTGCTCAGGCGCGCCGGCCGCCCCGACGCGGCGGCCGCACAGCTGCGCACGCTGCTGGACCGCGCCGCACTCTCCCCCGCGTATTACCAGCGCGCGCAGCGCGAATGGACCGACCTGGCCCGCAAGGAACTGCGCCAGCTCAGCGCGTAGCGACGGCCCCGGCCGCAACGCGGGGATACCTGCCGGTCACGGCAAGGCGCGCTCATCGCAGCGTACGGGCAACCCGATGTCGTGGGCTCCGGCACGGCAGCGGCTTCGTACCAGAACGGCTCCTGCCGCGGGATGCGGCAGGCCGCCAATGCCGGCCCCCCGCCCTGTTGCCGCCGCGCATCAGAACGGTTTGGCCAGCACCAGGTACACGATGGCGATGAACAGCAGCAGCGGCAGTTCGTTGAACCAGCGCAGCGCACGCGACGACGGCAGCGCCTTGCCC
>JAFADB010000331.1 GCA_023425225.1 Pseudomonadota bacterium | reverse complement strand
CTGGCGCTGGGCGATGCCGAGGAACCATGCCGCGCGTTCGCTGTCCGGCGCCAGCGCCAGCGCGTGCTGCAGCCAGGCGACGGCCTGCTCGTCGAAGCGGTGCTGCGGATCGGCCTGGGCGCGGACCTGCGCGGCCTCGACCAGCCAGGCCGGGTTGTCCGGTGCCAGCGCGACCGCACGCGCATAGGCCTGGGCGGCGTCATCGAAGCGCTCCAGCGAGGCCTGCGAGCGGCCCAGCAGCGCCCAGCCGTCGGCACGTTGCGGGTCGCGCGCCAGGGCAGCCTGCAACTGGGCGATGCCTTCCTCCAGGTTGCGCGGTGCAGCGGCGGTACGTGCGTCCAGGGCTTGTGGCGTGCCGACCGCGAGATACAACAGCGGCGTGGCCAGTGTCGCCAGCGCCACCGCCGCGGCGTAGGTCCTGCGCGAGCCGCCGCGCCACAGCGGCCACAGCAGCGCGCCGGACACCAGCAAGGCCGCCAGTGCGGCCAGCAGGGGCGCCAGCGTGGTCACCATTCCTGTTCCTCGTTCTGCTCCGTCGCCGCCACGTTGCGGCCGCGGCGCCGGACCACCACGGTCAGCACCGCCGCGCCGGCCACCAGCAGCAGCCCGGGCCCGAACCACAGCAGCCAGGTGCGCGACTCGACCTGCGGCCGGTACAGCACGAACTCGCCATAGCGCTCGACCAGGAACTGCTTGATCTGCGCATCGGTCTTGCCCTGCTGCATCAGCGCCAGCACCTCGCGGCGCAGGTCGTGGGCGATCAACGCGTTGGAGTCCGCCAGCGACTGGTTCTGGCACTGCACGCAGCGCAGCTCGGAGGCGAGCACGTGGAAGCGCGCTTCCTCGGCGGCATCGCGGAACTGCAGCGGCGCCGGATCGATGGCCGGCTGTGCGCCGGCCATGCCGGCGACCGCGAGCAGCAGGCAGGCCAGCCAGCGCAGCTTCATTGCGGCGCGGCCCGGTGCGGGACGATGCCGGCGTCGTGTTCGGCCTTGGCCAGCGCCGGCAGCAGCTGCCGCTCGATGACCTCGTCGGTCACCGCGCCGCTGTACTTCCAGCGCACGATGCCCTGGGCATCGACCAGGAAGGTCTCCGGCGCGGCGGTGATGCCCCAGTCGATCGCGCTGCGGCCGTCCTGGTCGGCCACCACCAGGATGTAGGGGTTGCCCAGCTTCTCCAGCCAGTCCAGCGCGTCGGCGCGCTCGTCCTTCCAGTTGTAGCCGATCACCCGCACCCGCTTGGTCAGGGCGAAGCGGCTGAGCACCGGGTGCTCGTCATGGCAGGCCGGGCACCAGCTGCCCCAGACGTTGAGCACGTACGGCGCGCCGCGCAGGTCGCTGGCATGCACGGTGATCGACGGGTCGTGCAGCAGCGGCAGCGCGAACTCCGGCGCCGGCTTGCCGATCAGCGGCGAGGGCAGGGTATCGCGGTCGGGGCGGCCGGAACGCGACACGCCCCAGGCCAGCAGCAACAGTAGCGCGAACAGCGCGATGCCGCCGCCGATGAGGACCAGGCGCGACAGGCGGCGGGGAGCGGGCGTGGACATCAGGGGGTCTCCGGAAGGCGACGGAAGCGCCGGTCGGCGGCGGCGACGAATCCGCCCAGCGCCATCAGCAGCGCGCCGAGCCAGATCCAGCGGACGAAGGGCTTGATGTGCACACGCACCGCCCAGGCGCCATCGCCCAGCGGCTCGCCCAGGGCGACATAGACATCGCCGAACAGGCCCGGGCGGATGCCGGCCTCGGTCATCACCTGGCCGCCGCTGGCATAGGCGCGTTTTTCCGGATGCAGCAGCGCGATGGCCTTGCCGCCGCGCAACACCTGCACATGGCCGCGGTCGGAAAGATAGTTAGGGCCGCGGGTCTCGTCCACGCCCTCGAAGCGGAACGCGTAGCCGCCCGCCGTCAACGTCTGTCCCGGTGCCAGCGCCACTTCGCGCTGCACGCTCTGCGCCTCGACCAGCAGCGCGCCGACCAGGAACACGGCGATGCCGCCATGCGCCAGCACCATGCCCAGCATCTCCGCGGTGAGGCGACGGCTGCTGGCATGCAGGCGGCTCCAGACGAAGCGCGCGGTGCCCAGCGCCACCCACAGCGCCGCGGCCACGCCCAGCGCGGTCTTCCACGGCCCCTGCGGTGCGGCGAACCAGGCGGCCACGCCGCCGAGCACGGCCAGCGCGGCCCACGGCGCCAGCATCGCCAGCAGCCGCGAGGGCTGGTCGCGCTGCCAGCGGGTCAGCGGCCCGAACGGCAGCAGCATCACCAGCGGCGCCATCAGCAGCATGAACAGCGTGCCGAAGTAGGGCGGTCCGACGGAGATCTTGCCCAGCCCCAGCGCGTCGGCCAGCAGCGGGTACAGCGTGCCCAGCAGCACCATCGCGCAGGCGCAGGCCAGCAGCAGGTTGTTGGCCAGCAGCAGGGTCTCGCGCGAGGCGGGGGCGAAGGCGTGGCGCGGGTCGTCGCGGCCTTCCAGCCCCGGCGCGCGCCAGGCGTACAGCGCCAGCGAGCCGCCCACCACCAGTGCCAGGAACACCAGGATGAACATGCCGCGCGAGGGATCGGCGGCGAACGAATGCACGCTGGTCAGCACCCCCGAGCGCACCAGGAAGGTACCGAGCAGCGACAGCGAGAACGCCGCGATCGCCAGCAGCAGGGTCCAGCCGGGGAAGCTGCCGCGCTTCTCGGTGACGGCTTGGGAGTGCAGCAGCGCCGCGCCGACCAGCCACGGCATGAAGCTGGCGTTCTCCACCGGGTCCCAGAACCACCAGCCGCCCCAGCCCAGTTCGTAGTAGGCCCACCAGCTGCCCAGGGCGATGCCCAGCGTCAGCAGGCCCCAGGCGACGTTGGTCCACGGCCGCGTCCAGCGCAGCCAGCGCGCATCGACGCGGCCGTCGAGCAGGGCGGCGATGGCGAAGGCGAACGGCACCGCGAAGCCAACGTAGCCGGCATAGAGCATCGGCGGATGGATCACCAGCCCCGGGTCCTGCAGCAGCGGGTTGAGGTCGCGGCCCTCGGCCGGGGCCGGCAGCAGCCGCGCGAACGGGTTGGAGGTGAAGATCAGGAAGGCAAGGAAGCCGACGCTGACCAGCGCCATGGTGCCCAGCACCCGCGCCACCACCGGCGCCGGCAGCGAGCGCGAGAACAACGCCACCGCGCCGGACCACAGCGCCAGGATCAGCGTCCACAGCAGCAGCGAGCCCTCGTGCGCGCCCCACACCGCCGAGTAGCGGTACATCAGCGGCAGCAGCGTGTTGGAGTTCTCGGCCACGTAGCGCAGCGAGAAGTCCTGCACCAGGAAGGCGTGGGTGAGCACGGCGAAGGCGCCGGCCACCAGTGCCAGCTGGGTCCAGGCGGCCGGGCGCGCCACCGCCATCCAGGCCGCGTCGCCGCGCTGGGCGCCGGCCAGCGGCACGATCGCCTGCGCCAGCGCCACCAGCAATGCCAGGATCAGCAGCAGGTTGCCGAGTTCAGGCAGCATGCGGCGCTCCGCATGCGGCGGGCAGGGAGATGACGCCTGCGGTCATCAAGGCGCCGGCGCCCCGTCCGCGGCCACCGGCACCTCGTGCTTGCGGTGCGCGGCGCCCATCTTGTCGGCCACTTCCTTGGGCATATAGGTCTCGTCGTGCTTGGCCAGCACGTCCTCGGCGACGAAGGTGCCGTCCAGCATGCGGCCGGTGGCGACCACCGCCTGGCCCTCGCGGAACAGGTCCGGCAGGATCCGGTCGTAGACCACCGGCAGCTGCGCGTCGCCGTCGGTAACGCGGAAATGCGCCTCCAGCGAGCCCTTGGCACGCTGGAACGAGCCCTGCTCGACCATGCCGCCGAGACGGAAGCGGGCATGCCCGCCGGCATCGCCGCGCAGCACTTCCGAGGGCGTGTACAGGTAGGCGACGTTGCGCTGCAGCGCCATCGCCACCAGCGTGGTGGCCAGCCCCGCGGCCAGCACCAGCACCAGCACCAGCCACAGGCGTCGGCGGCGCTGCGGGTTCATCGCAGCAGCTCCGTGTCGGTCGGCTGTGCGCGTGCGCGCGCCGGGCGCAGCGCACGCTGGCGCGCAGCACGCAGGGCGCGGCGGATCTGCAGCCGCGTGGAGACGAAGTCCCAGGCCAGCACCGCCACGAACACCGCATAGGCGCCGATCACGTAGGGCAGGTAGTTCATGCGCGTTCTCCCGCGCCGGCATCGGCCTTGGTCGGCGGCTCGGCCGGTGGATTGGCCAGGTCCGCCACCCAGCCCTTGCCGAGCTCGCGCTGCAGGTTGTCGGCGCGCGCGCGCGCCAGCAGCGCGCCGGCGAACCAGAACTTGGTGGCCAGGACCATCAGCCACAGCGGCAGCATCATGCTCGGGTCCATGCTCGACTGGCCGAACAGGCGGATGGTCTGGCCCTGGTGCAGCGAGTTCCACCACACCACCGACCAGCGGATCACCGGCAGCAGCGCCACTCCGACGATGGCCAGCAGCCCGGCCGCGCGCGCGGCGTTGCGGCGGTCGTCGATCACCTGGTACAGGCCGATCACGCCCAGGTACAGGAACAGCAGGATCAGCTCGGTGGTCAGGCGCGGATCCCAGTCCCACCAGGTGCCCCACATCGGCTTGCCCCAGATGCTGCCGGTGAGCAGGGTGATCAGGGTGAAGGCCGCGCCGATCGGCGCGCAGGCCATGGCCAGGATCTCGCACAGCTTGATCCTCCACACCAGCGCGATGGCCGCGTACAGCGCCATCAGCGCGAACACGAACAGGCTCATCCACGCGCTCGGCACGTGGATGTAGAGGATGCGGAAACTGTCGCCCTGCTGGTAGTCGGCCGGCGCCACGAACAGCGCCTGCCACAGCCCGAAGCCGAACAGCACCAGCGCGGCGGCGTAGCACCAGGGCGTCCAGCGAGCCGCGAAGCGGTCGAAGTACGGTGGCGAACCGAGCAGGTGGAACCAGCGGACGACGGGATTCATTCTTCAGTGGCTAGCGGGAGCGGGCGGGCCGATGGCGTTGGGAAGTTGGGTCGGTCGAAGGCGTCAACTCAGCGAAATCCGGATCGCGGCGGCGGCGGCCAGCGGGGCCAGCACCAGCGCGACCACCAGTCCGGCGCCGAGCAGCAGCAGCGCGCCGGAGGCGTCCAGGCCCTGTGCGCTGGCGGCGACGCTGCCTGCACCGAACACCAGTACCGGCACATACAGCGGCAAGGCCAGCAACGCCACGAGGATACCAGAGCGCCGGGTGTTGACCGTCAGCGCCGCGACCACGGCGCCGAGCAGGCTCAGCAGCGGCGTTCCCAGCAGCAGCGAGGCCAGCAGCACCGGCAGCTGGGAGCGCGGCAGGTGCAGCAGTTCGCCCAGCAGCGGCGCGGCCACGATCAGCGGCAGCGCGGTCACCGCCCAGTGCAGCAGCACCCGCACCAGCACCAGCCACGACAGCGGCACCGGCGCCAGCAGCCACTGTTCCAGCGAGCCGTCCTCGGCGTCGCCGCGGAACATCGAGTCCAGCGCCAGCAGCCCGGCCAGCAGCACCGCCACCCACAGCACCGCCCCGGCGACCGCGGCCAGCTGCCGCGGCTCGCGCCCCAGGGCGAGGGCGAACAGCACCACGATCAGCAGCGCGAACAGCAGCGGCTGCAGCGCATCGCCGCGTCGGCGCCAGACCAGCCGCAGGTCCTGCGCCGCCAGCGCCCGGGTCGCCTGCCACAGCGAGGGCGTGGGCGAGGGGATGCTCATGCCGCCGCCTCCAGCGTCAGCTGCCGAGTGCGCACCGGCGGCGCGGCATAGGCGCCGTGGGTGGTCACCAGCGCGGCGCCGCCGCTGCGCAGGTGCGCGGAGATCATCCGGTTCACCAGGTTGATGCCGTCCAGGTCGAGGTTGGCGTAGGGCTCGTCGAGCAGCCACAGCGGCGCCGGCGACAGCCACAGCCGGGCCAGCCCCAGGCGTTTCTTCTGCCCGGCCGAGAGCTGGCGCACCAGCGTCTCCTCGTAGCCGGCCAGGCCGGCGATGGCCAACGCGCCGCCCGGCATCTGCCGTGCGCGGCGGCCGTGCAGCCCGCACAGGAAGTGCAGGTTCTCCAGCGTGGTCAGGTCGGCCTTGAGCGCCGGCAGGTGGCCCAGGTAGGCGATGAAGCGCTGGCGGTCGCCGCGTCGCAGCGGATGCCCGTCCATCTCCAGCGCGCCGGCTTCCAGGTGCAGCAGGCCGGCCAGCACCCGCAGCAGGGTGGTCTTGCCGGCGCCGTTGTCGCCCTGCACCAGCAGGGCCTCGCCGGCATCGACGTGGAAGTCGAGCGGGCCGAACACCGGCATGTCGTTGCGCGAGAAGGCCAGTCCGCGCGCGGCGAGCAGCGGCGGAGGGGATGACAGGGGATCGTTCATGGCGGGCGCCCGTTGGCGCGGGGAGAGAAAGCTGGCGGGCAGGGCGCGCATTGTATCGGCCCTGCGGCGGGGTGGCGTGTGCCATATGTTCTTTGGCTGACCGCTGCTCTTGCGCATGGCACGCCTGGATGGATTTGGAGGCCATCGTTTCTTGTTTGCGCAGCCATTGCGGTCTGGGGCCACCCGGAATTTCCTTCTCCCGCTTGAAGGTGGCGCGCAGCGCCGGATGAAGGGGCTTTTGCTGCGGCTTTCCCATGCTCCAAACAGCCCCCCATCCGCCCTTCGGGCACCTTCCCCCGCAAGCGGGAGAAGGGAGTGGTCGTGTGATCCCTGCGCCGCAACCGTCCCGGCTGCTGCGGGAACGCTGTTTTGCGGCGCGCACGACTCCGCCCCGGCGGGGTTTGCGTACACTCATTCACCCCTTGTCCGATCCTCGCCCGATGCAACCGCAAACCAAGCTGCCCAAGGTGGGCACCACCATCTTCACCGTGATGTCGCAACTGGCCGCCGAGCACGGCGCGGTCAACCTGGGGCAGGGGTTCCCGGACTTCCCGGTGCCGCAACGGCTGATCGACGAGCTCGACCGCGCCATGCGCGCCGGCCACAACCAATACCCGCCAATGACCGGCGTGGCGGCACTGCGCCAGGCCATCGCCGAGAAGTCGCTGCGCGTGTACGGCGCCCAGGTGGACCCGGACACCGAGATCACCGTCACCAGCGGCGCCACCGAGGCGCTGTTCAACGCCATCCACGCGGTGGTGCGGCCCGGCGAGGAGGTGATCGTGCTCGACCCGGCCTACGACAGCTACGAGCCGGCGATCGAGCTGGCCGTCGCGCGTGCGGTGCACGTGCCGCTGGACCCGCAGACCTTCGCCGTCGACTGGGGCCGGGTGCAGGCGGCGATCACCCCGCGCACCCGGCTGCTGTTGATCAACAGCCCGCACAATCCCACCGGCGCGATGCTCGCCCACGACGACCTGGTGGCCATCGCCGATTTGCTGCGCGGCACCGACATCTTCCTGCTCTCCGACGAGGTCTACGAGCACATCGTCTACGACGGCGCGCGCCACGAATCGGTACTGCGCCACCCCGAGCTGCGCGAACGCGCCTTCGTCGTCTCCAGTTTCGGCAAGACCTACCACTGCACCGGCTGGAAGATCGGCTACGCCATCGCCCCGCCGGCGTTGAGCGCCGAATTCCGCAAGGTCCACCAGTACAACACCTTCACCAGCTTCGGCCCGGCCCAGCATGCCTTCGCGGCGATGATCCGCGACGAGCCGGAACACTACGAGCAGCTGGGCGCGTTCTACCAGGCCAAGCGCGATGCCTTCCGCCAGCAGCTGCTGGGCACCCGGCTGCGGCCGCTGCCGGTGGCCGGCGGCTACTTCCAGCTGGTGGACTACTCCGACATCAGCGAGCTGCCCGATGCCGAGTTCGCCGTGTGGCTGACGCGGGTCCACGGCGTGGCGGCGATCCCGCTGTCGCCGTTCTACGAGACCCCGCCGGCCGGCCAGCGCCTGGTGCGGCTGTGCTTCGCCAAGAACCAGGCCACGCTGGACGCGGCGATCGAACGCCTGCGCAAGCTCTGAAAAAATACCGTTCCCACCGCTGTCACGGACTCCACCAAGCCGAGGAACCCCATGCAGGACCTGCGCATCTCTCTCGTCCAGGGCGACACCCGCTGGCACGATCCGGCCGGCAACCGCGAGCACTACGCCGGGTTGCTGGCACCGTTGGCCGGGACCACCGACCTGGTGATCCTGCCGGAGACCTTCACCAGCGGCTTCTCCAACGACGCCATCGGCAAGGCCGAGGGCATGGACGGCCCCACTGTGGCGTGGATCGGCCAGCAGGCGCGCGCGCTCGGCGCGGCGGTGACCGGCAGCGTGCAGCTGCGCACCGCGGAAGGCGTGTTCAACCGGCTGCTGTGGGCCACGCCCGACGGCGGCCTGCGGCACTACGACAAGCGCCACCTGTTCCGCCATGCCGGCGAGCACGAGCGCTACGCCGCCGGCCGCGAGCGGCTGACGGTGGAGTGGAAGGGCTGGCGGATCAATCCGCAGGTCTGCTACGACCTGCGCTTCCCGGTGTTCTGCCGCAACCGCTACGACGTGGAGCGGCCGGCGCAGCTGGATTTCGACCTGCAGATCTTCGTCGCCAACTGGCCCTCGGCGCGCGCCTGGCCGTGGAGGACGCTGCTGCGCGCGCGCGCCATCGAGAACCTGTGCTACGTGGCGGCGGTCAACCGCGTCGGCGTGGACGGCAACGGCCTGCACTATGCCGGCGACAGCGCGGTGATCGACTTCCTCGGCCAGCCGCAGGTGGAGATCCGCGAGCGCGAGCAGGTGGTCACCACCGCCATCTCCGCCGCGGCGCTGGCTGCGCACCGCGAACGCTTCCCGGCCATGCTCGATGCCGACGCGTTCGAGCTGGGGGCGCGGTAGGCGCGGCTCCCGGCGGCGTCAGGGCGTGCGTTCCGGCGCGGTGAGCCGGATCTCGTACAGCTGCGGCCAGCGCTTGCCGGTGACGAACAGGCGGTCGTGCTCGGCGTCGTAGGCGATGCCGTTGAGCACGTCGTTGCCGGGGTCGGCGAGCGTTTCCCGAGGCGGCACCAGCCCGCCCAGGTCGATCCAGCCGAGCACCTTGCCGCTGGCCGGGTCGATGCGTGCGATGCGGCTGGTCAGCCAGACATTGGCGAGGATCTCGCCCTTCACCCATTCCAGTTCGTTGAGGTTGTCCAGCGGCCGGCCGCCGGCGGTGACCTCGATCGTGCCGAGCTGGCGCAGGCTTTCGGGGTCGAGCCGGCGGAGGGTGGCGGTGCCGTCGCTCATGTACAGGCTGCTGTCGTCGCTGGTGAGCGCCCAACCTTCGCCCGGGTAGGCGAAGCGTGCCAGCGGCTCGAACGTGGCCAGGTCGTAGACGAAGCCCTGCCGGTTGCGCCAGGTCAGCTGGATGAGCCGGCCGCGCCAGGCGACGATGCCTTCGCCGTAGTAGGGCGGGGGCGTGTCGCTGCGCTGCAGGACCCGGCCGCTGTCCAGGTCGATCTTGCGCACGCTGGAGCGGCCGACCTCGCCGGTGCTTTCGTACAGGTGGCCATCCAGGTAGAACAGGCCTTCGGTGTAGGCGGTGGCGTCGTGCGGATAGGTACGGACCACGGTGTAGCCCTGGACCGGGATGGCTTCGCGCGCGATGGCGAGGGCCGGTGCGGTGGCTGCGACGAGCAGGAGAATCAGGAGGCGTTTCACCCGGCGATGATCCCATGCCGGGCGTCGTCGCGGCAGCCTGGCGGCGTCGCCGCGGCCGGACGCCGATCGCTGAACGCGGACGTACCGGCCATCGCCGTGTTGTCGCCGGCTGCACGCCGGTATTGCTAGCTTCTCCGCCAATTCAGGAGGATCCACAATGACCAAGACACTCATCATGGCCGCCATGCTGGCCGCCGCCGGTATCGCCGCCCCGCAGGCCAATGCCGCCAGTCCGGTGGCTTCCGGCCCGGTCGGATGCGACCTGCACTTCAGCCTGTCCGGCTGGTCGGTGATCTACAAGACCGCCTCGGGCACCGGCACCATCGTCTGCGACAACGGCACCCGCATCCCGGTCAAGATCTCGGCCAAGGGCGGCGGCCTGACGGTCGGCAAGTCGAAGATCGTCAACGGCCGCGGCCGCTTCAGCGGTTCGCGTGCCGGCAATGACCTGCTCGGCACCTACGCCGGCGCCGAGGCGCACGCGGGCCTGGCCAAGTCCAGCACCGCGCAGGTGATGACCAAGGGCGACATCTCGCTGTCGCTGGCCGGCACCGGCGAGGGCGTCGACCTGGGCGTGGG
>JAFADB010000065.1 GCA_023425225.1 Pseudomonadota bacterium | reverse complement strand
GCGCTCACCGCGCCCCAGTTCTCGTCGAAATCGCGCCAGTGGCGGCCATCGAACGCCTGCAGCGGATGGAAGCGGCGCTTGTAGTCCATCTTGGCGTGGCCGCGGATCCAGTAACCCAGGTACAGGTGGGAATGGCGGTCGCGGCGCGCCCATTCGATCTGGCGCAGGATCGCCAGCGTTCCCAGCCCGCGTTGCGCGGCGTCCGGGTCGTAGAAGGTGTACACCGCCGACAGCGCATCGTCGGTGATGTCGGTCACCGCCACCGCGAGCAGCCGTCCGCGGCGGCCCGCCGGGGCCGGTTCGCGCAATTCGAGGAAGCGCCCGTGCGACCAGCTGCCGATCAGGAACTGGTCGAACTCCTGCGCGCCGTGGTCGTCCATGCCGCCGCCGCGGTGGCGGCTGTGCAGGTAGCGGCGGTACAGCTCGAACTGTTCCTCGGTACGTTCGGCGGCGACGATGCGGCCGACGACGTCGGCGTTGCGCGCCGCGCAGCGGCGCTGGCTGCGGTCGGGCACGAAGGCGTCCACCGCGATGCGCACCGGCACGCAGGCGCGGCAGTGCGGGCAACTGGGCCGGTAGACCAGGTCGCCGGAACGGCGGAATCCCCAGCCCAGCGCCAGCGGGTACACCGTGCCCAGGCGCGGATCGTTGGGGTCCAGCACCAGGTCGCGCGCCTGCCGGTCCGGCCAGTAGCCGCACGGATGCTCGCCGGTCTGGAACAGCCGCAGGTCGTCGGAGGTGGCGCCGTGGATGGCCATGGCCGGCAGCATAGCGCCAGCACGTCGCAGCCGGCGCGACTGTCCGCCCGATGAACGCGTCCGGGTGCCGGTCAACCGTGCCGGCCGCGGCCCGTTGACCTCATCACTGGCACGGCATGCGTCCTGCCATCGACATCCGCGCCCCGCGCGGGAATCCGCTTTCCCAGACACACGGAGCAAGTTCCATGACCCATCGCACCCCCCTGATCGCCCTGGCCGTGCTGGCCGCGCTTTCCGCCTGCGCGTTCGCCGCCACCCTGGCCGCCAAGCCAGACCCGCAGCGCCATGGCCTGGCCTCGCTGGACAAGAACGGCGACGGCTTCATCGACCGCAGCGAAGCGGCCGCCAGCCCGCGCCTGGCCAGCGCCTTCGATACTCTGGACAAGGACAAGGACGGCAAGCTTTCGCGCGAGGAACTGCGCCAGGGCCGGCACGGGAACCGCGGCCCGGGCGCGCGCAAGCCGGGCGGGCACGAGGGTGGCTTCCTCGCCCGGCTCGATACCAACAAGGACGGCCGCGTCAGCCGCGACGAGGCCAAGGCCGACGCGAAGTTCGCCGAGCGCTTCGATGCGATGGATGCCAACAAGGACGGCTTCATCGACAAGGCCGATTTCCAGGCCCGCGCGCAGCAGCACCGCGACCGCTGGTTCGCCGAGGCCGACACCGACAAGGATGGCAAGCTGAGCAAGGCCGAGTTCGATGCCGCCTCGGCCAAGCGTGCTGGGTTCGATCGTCCGCGTCCGCCGAAGGCGGCGAAGCCGGCCGCGCCGGCGGCCCAGCAGTAAAGGCACGTAGTACGCAGCAAGACGAGCAACAAAGGCGCCGATCGACAACGCAGCCCCGGATTCCTCCGGGGCTGCGTCCGTATGCGGGGGTTGCTCAGCGGTCCGGCTGCACCGGCTGGATGCGCACGCGCGAATCGTCCTGCGGTTCCGGCTCCTGTTGCGGCGCGGATTGCGCGGGCACGGCGGCCGGCGCCGGTGGTTGCAGCCCGCGATGGCGCAATACGATGAACAGCGCCACCGCACCGATCACCAGCAGCAGGACGATGCGGATGCGCCAGGCCCAGGCCGGCGCGCGCGGGGACGCATCGGCTTCCTCGCGAAAGCTGTAGTGCGCCTCGGGCAGGTCGCGGCGGGTGGTGTCCAGCAGCTTGGCGTCGCGCAGCAACGCGCGCGCGCGCGGCTGGTCGTCGGCGCGCACGATCCATACCGTCGGCAGCGTGCGCGGATCGACCGGGTCGAGGTAGCTGAACTGGCCGCTGCGGCGGCTGCGGTAGGAACGCCCGTTGCTGACGCGCACCTCGATGCCGGCCTCGCGCAGCAGCTGCGCCACGCCTTCCGCCGTTTCCACCCGCTGGCTGCTGAAGATCTGCCGCATGCCTAGTCCCTGGCCGGCACGGCGGCGGCGCTTTCGCTGTCGTGGACCACGCGGATCAGGCCTTCCTGCGCGGTGCTGGCGATCAGCCGGCCATCGCGGTCGAAGAACTGGCCGCGCGCCAGGCCGCGGGAATTCTGCGCGCTGGGGCTGTCGAGCGAATACAGCATCCACTCGTCCACGCGGAACGGGCGATGGAACCACAGCGCGTGGTCGAGCGAGGCCATCTGCACGTTGGGCATGTAGTAGCTGATGCCGTGCGGGAAGGTGGCCGTGCCCAGCAGGTGGAAATCCGAGGCGTATGCCAGCAACGCCTGGTTGAGCTCCGGCGAGTCGCCAACCGGCTCGTTCAGCCGCATCCACACCTGGTGGAAGGGCGGGCGTCGCGGCGGGGCGAGCTCGTCGCGCGGATGCACGTGGCGGAACTCGAACGGGCCGCCGCGCTGCAGCCAGCGCTGCACCTTGGTCGGCAACCGGGCCAGCACCTCCGGCGCCACCGCGGGCGAGGGATCGATGTCCTCCGGCGGCGGCACGTCGGGCATCTGCGCCTGGTGTTCGGCGCCGCCTTCCTCGCCCTGGAACGAGGCCGCGCAGAAGAAGATCACCTTGCCGTGCTGGATCGCGGTGACCCGGCGCACCGAGAAGCTGCCGCCGTCGCGGGTGCGGTCGACGTCGTAGACGATGGGATGGTCGATGTTGCCGGCGCGCAGGAAATAGGCGTGCAGCGAGTGCACGCGGCGACCGTTGTCGACCGTGGCCTGCGCGGCCGAGAGCGCCTGTCCCAGCACCTGGCCGCCGAACACGTACTTGGTGCCGATGTCGCGGCTCTGGCCGCGGAACAGGTTGTCTTCGAGCCGCTCCAGGGTGAGCAGGTCGACGAGTTCGGACACGACGGGTTCGGCGCTGGCGGACAAGGGCGGGACCTGGAAAGCGGGGAACGCGGGATTTTATACCGGCCGCTTCCGTGCTGCCTTCGCGGGTCCTGCGCTGGCCGTCCCGCCGACTGCACCGTTCATGGCCCGACCGCGCGACCTGCTGCGCAACGGCTATTTCACTTGGTCCGGCCCTCGGCCTATCTTGGAGCGTCGTTCCCGCCGCCGGCTGTCATGAAACCCGTCACCCTGCTGATCCCCGCCGCCGTAGTCGTCTCGTTCATGCTCGGCGCCTGCTCGCCGGGCCGTGCTCCCTCCGCGACGCCCGCCGACGCGGTGCCGCCGGCCGGCGACCAGGCCTATCTGGATTCGGTGGAGCAGTGGCGCAACGAACGCGCCGAGGCGCTGCGCGACCCGGACGGCTGGCTCAGCTTCGCCGGTTCGGGACAGGTCTCCATGGGGTCGCACAGCGTCGGCAGCGCGGCCGGCAACGACATCGTCGTGCCCGGCGGACCGGCGAAATGGGGCGTGCTGCACCTGGGCACCGATGGCGCGCTGCGCTTCGACGCCGAGCCCGGCAGTGGCGTGACGGTGGATGGCCGGCCATTCCGTTCGCTGCCGCTGCTGACGCAACTGGACGAGGGCGGCCCGACCCGCATCGAGGCCGGGCCACGGCGGTTCTATGTGGTGAAGACCGGCGACATCCATGGCTGGCGCTTCCGCGATCCGCAATCGCCGTCGCTGCAGGCGTTCAAGGGCGTGCCACATTTCCCGGTCGATCCATCGTGGCGCATCGAGGCGGACTGGCATGCCTATCCGGAGCCGGTGCGGATCGACCTGCTGACCAGCAACGGCACGCTGGAGCCGGCGAAGGTGCCGGGGCAGGCGCAGTTCGAGCGCGGCGGCCGGCGCTACACGCTGCGGCCGATCCTGCAGGAGGGCGACGAGGCACTGTTCTTCATCCTCGCCGACCGCACCAGCGGCAAGGAAACCTATGGCGGCGGGCGGTTCCTGTATGCGCCGCCGCCGCGCGACGGCAGGCTGGTGCTGGATTTCAACAAGGCGCAGAACCCGCCGTGCGCGTTGAACGGGCATGTCGTATGCCCGACCGCGCCGCCGGAGAACCGCCTGGACCTGCGCGTCGAGGCCGGCGAGAAAACCTATCCGCTGGCGCACTGAACCGGTGCGTTCGCGGTACCGGGCTGGTCCGCGCGCGCCCGATTCGTGGTCGTGGTGCCCGGCAGGGGCAGGGCAGGCGCATCAGGCAGGAGCACGCCGGCTCGTCTTTCCCCCAGCCCTTGGGCCTGCGCCTGCTGCGAACGCAGGCCCGGACGCCTGCGCCGCCGGTTGCGGAAGGGGCCTATTTCTTCAGCTTTTCCAGCAGCGCGTGCAGGGCCTGCTGGGTATCGGCCTCGTACCAGCTGTCGACGAAGCGCTCCAGGCCGATCAGCTCGGGATGCAGGGCCTGGCTGACTTCGGCGCGGGCGATGGCGCGGGTCCGCAGCATGGGCGCGCGCGGCTGCTTCAGCAGCGCCTGCAGCCAGATGATCGCCCGCGCCACCACCTGTTCGCCCTCGACCAGTTCGTCCACCAGGCCGATCTCGCGCGCACGCTCGGCCGGCACCATCTCCCCGGCCACCAGCATGCGTTCGGCACGGTGCGCGCCGACCACGCGGCGCAGCAGGCGCTGGATGCCCTCCGGGGCCACCAGCCCGACCTGGACCTCGTTCAGGCCGATGGCGAACGGCGAGGCCGGGTCCGGGCTGCGCGCCATGACCCGGTAGTCGCAGCACAGCGCCAGCACGCAGCCGCCGGCCGGGGCATGGCCGGTCAATGCGGCGACCACCGGCACGCGGCTGTCGGCCAGGGTGCGCGCCACGCCGAAGAAGGCATTCCAGCTGTCGAGCAGGCGGTCGCGGTCATCGCCGTGGGACATCAGGTGTGGCACGTCCAGCCCGGCCGAGAAGATGCGTTCGCCGCCCGCCAGCACCACGCCGTGGACGTCGTCGGCCATGGCCTGGTCGAGCGCGGCGATCAGCGCCCGGCACAGGTCTTCGTCCAGCGCATTGACCGGCGGCCGCGCCAGGCGGATTTCGCGGATCGGGCCATGGTTGCGGATCTGGACGAATGTGCTCATTCATTGGCTCCCGTGTGTGGCTGGCTATGATAGCCGGCATGGGCCCACGCACCTTCCGGATGGCCGTCGTGTTGCTGCTGGCCGCGCCGGCGACGGCCCTGTGCGCGGCGGCCGACTGCCTGCGGCTGGAACGCGGCTGGGCACGGGCGACGCCGACGATGCCGATGGCCGCCGGCTATGGCGTGCTGCGCAACCAGTGCCCG
>JAFADB010000223.1 GCA_023425225.1 Pseudomonadota bacterium | reverse complement strand
GGCAGCGGCGGCATGGCCAAGGCGGTGGCCTGCGCGCTGCGCGATGCCGGTTTCGACAACGGCCACATCGTCGCCCGCAACCCGGACAGCGGCCGGCGCCTGGCCGCCGCCAGCGGTTTCGCCTGGACGCCGGACACGCGCGGGCTCGACGCGCGGCTGCTGGTCAACGTCACCCCGATCGGCATGGAAGGCGGCGCCGAGGCCGGGCAGCTGGCGTTCGACGAGGACGAGATCGGCCGCGCCGAGCATGTCTTCGACGTGGTCGCGCTGCCCGCCGAAACCCCGCTGATCCGCCGCGCGCGCGAGCTCGGCAAACCGGTGATCACCGGCGCCGAGGTGATCGTGCTGCAGGCGGTGGAGCAGTTCGTGCTGTACACCGGCGTACGCCCGGACGATGCGCTGATCGCCGAGGCCGCCGCGCACGCGCACGGCTGAACCGCGGCCGCGGCGAACTGGCCGCCGCCGCACCCGCGCGCTAACCTTGCCACCCTTCCCTTTCCCTATCGGCGGAAGCCTGGCCACTGGCGTCCCGCCCATCCCATGAGCAAATCCGCACACCGCGATTTCACCCTGGATCCGGCCGACACCGAACGGCTGGCCAACCTTGCCGGACCGTTCGACGAACACCTGCGCCAGATCGAGCTCAAGCTGGGCGTGGAGATCGCCAACCGCGGCAACGTGTTCCGCGTCACCGGCCCGCACGAGGCGGCGCAGGCCGCCGAGCGACTGCTGCATGCGCTGTACGAGGAGACGCTGGGCACCACCTTCGACAGCCATGCCATCCACCTGCGCCTGAACGATGCCAACGTCGAGCAGGTTGCAAGCCGCGAGTACGAACCGCAGGAAGTGGCGATCAAGGTCAAGCGCGGCACCGTGCGCGGCCGCGGCGCCAACCAGGCCAGGTACCTGCATGCCATCGCCACCCACGACATCAACTTCGGCATCGGCCCGGCCGGCACCGGCAAGACCTTCCTGGCCGTGGCCAGCGCGGTGGAGGCGCTGAACGAGTCGCGGGTGCAGCGGCTGGTGCTGGTGCGCCCGGCGGTGGAGGCCGGCGAGAAACTCGGCTTCCTGCCCGGCGACCTCAGCCAGAAGGTCGATCCCTACCTGCGCCCGCTGTACGACGCGCTGTACGAGATGCTCGGCGTGGAGAAGGTGCTCAAGCTGCTGGAGAAGAACGTCATCGAGATCGCGCCGCTGGCCTACATGCGCGGGCGTACCCTCAACGACGCCTACGTGATCCTGGACGAGGCGCAGAACACCACCATCGAGCAGATGAAGATGTTCCTGACCCGGCTGGGCTTCGGCTCCACCGCGGTGGTCACCGGCGACCTGACCCAGATCGACCTGCCCAAGCACGTCAAGTCCGGCCTGCGCGACGCCATCGACGTGCTGCACGACGTGGAAGGCGTGAGCTTCACCTTCTTCGAGGCGCGCGACGTGGTGCGCCATCCGCTGGTGGCGCGCATCGTCAGCGCCTACGACAGGCGCGACCACATCGACGCCCAGACCGGGGCCACGCCATGACCCGCGGGCCGGTACGCCTGGACGTCGGCGTCAGCTATGCCCTGCCCCGCGCCGGGCTGCCGGCGGCGGTGAGTTTCCGCAAGTGGGTGGCGGCGGCGCTGGCCGGGCGCATCCGCGAGGCCGACCTGGCCATCCGCGTGGTAGACGAGAAGGAAGGCCGCTCGCTCAACCACCACTACCGCGGCAAGGACTACGCCACCAACGTGCTGAGCTTTCCCGCCGAGGTGCCCGAGGGCCTGCCCAAGGGCGTCAAGTTCCCGCTGCTGGGCGACCTGGTGATCTGCGCGCCGGTGGTGGCGCGCGAGGCCGCCGAGCAGCACAAGCCGCTGGCCGCCCACTACGCCCACCTCACCGTGCACGGCGTGCTGCACCTGCTCGGCTGGGACCACGAGGACGACAAGGAGGCCGAGGCGATGGAACAGCTCGAACGCGAGATCCTGGCCAGCCTCGACATCGGCGATCCCTACGCGGGGGAGCGTTGAGGATGCGGCCGCACCTTGCCGCCCCCGCGGCGCTGCTGCTGGCGCTGGCGGCCGCGCCCGGTTCCGCCACCCCGCCGCCTCCGCCGCCGGCGGCCATCGACCTGCCGGCGCTGATCGAATGCCGCCAGCGCGTGGCCGATTTCGCCGCCCTCGCGCCGGTGCTGGACGATCCGCTCAAGGCGGTGGCGCTGGGCTGGCGGCCCTTGCCGCAGCAGAACCTGTTCATGACCGAATACGAGCTCACCGCGCCGGTCACCGTGTTCGGGCACACGTCCTCGCAGATCGCCTTCTCCGGCGCCAGCGTGATGGCCATCCTGGACCTGCCCGACCCGCGCGTGCTGGCGCGGCAGCTGCAGCTGGAGGAAGGCGTGGATACCCCGGACAAGGTGATGTACGGGCGCGAGGTGGTCAGCGACGACGTGGCCGACCCGAAGACCGGCGAGCCGATGATCGAGTCGATCGTGCTCAGCGTGTCCAACGTCCAGTCGCACCCGGGCAAGACCTTGGCAGGCTGCACCTACAGCCTGGACCTGCCCGAGGAAACGGAGCCGGAGCCGCCAGTGGAAACCGTGCCTGTCCCGCCGGCCGCGGACACCTCCGCACCGCGCTGACGCACGCGGCCATCCTGCTAGACTTGCACCACCGCCCGGCCTGCCGGGTGCTGTTTCCCCGCATGTAATGTCAGAAGACGACAGTAGCCACAGCACGGAAAACTCCGAAAAACGACGCGGCTGGCTGGAACGCCTGAGCGCGGCGTTCTCCAACGAGCCGCACAGCCGCGACGAACTGGTCGCGCTGCTGCGCACCGCCCAGCAGGACGGCCTGATCGCCGCCGACACGCTGCGGATGATGGAAGGCTCGATCTCCATTTCCGAACTGACCGTGGGCGACGTGATGGTCTCGCGCTCGCAGATGGTCTCGCTGGCGGCCGAGGCCGACCTGCACGAGCTGATGACGCAGGTGGTCGAGTCCGGCCACTCGCGCTTCCCGGTGCACGGCGAGAACAAGGACGAGATCCTCGGCATCCTGCTGGCCAAGGACCTGCTGCCCGGCATCGTCGCCGGCAAGCCGGCGCGCAACGTGCGCGAGCTGCTGCGCCCGGCCGTGCTGATCCCCGAGTCGAAGAAGCTCAACGTGCTGCTCAAGGAGTTCCGCCTCTCGCGCAACCACATGGCCATCGTGGTGGACGAGTACGGCGGCGTCGCCGGGCTGGTCACCATCGAGGACGTGCTCGAGCAGATCGTCGGCGAGATCGACGACGAGCACGACGTCGCCGACGACGACGCCAAGCTGATCGCGGTGCAGGCCGACGGCCAGTACGTGGTCGATGCGCTGACGCCGATCGAGGACTTCAACGAGCGCTTCGGCGCCGATTTCCCCGACGACGAGTACGACACCATCGGCGGCCTGGTCACCGACGCCATCGGCCACCTGCCCGAGACCGGCGAGGAACTGGCGCTGGGCCGTTTCCTGTTCCGCGTCGCCCGTGCCGATTCGCGCCGGGTACGCGCCTTCCACGTCACCGTGCTGCCGCCCGAGCCCGGGGACGAGGACTGAGCGTGACCGGCCGAGCGTCGTGGTACGCCGCCCTGTGCGGCCTGTTGCTGTGCCTGCTGTGCGCGCTGCCCGCCGCCGCCCAGCAACTGCCGCCGCGCATCGGCGTGGCGACGATGCAGCCGGGCGAGGTGTTCTTCGAGCGCTTCGGCCATGACGCCATCGTGGTGGTGGACCCGGCCAGCGGCCGCGCCACCTCCTACAACTTCGGCTATTTCGATCCCGGCGAGCCGGACTTCATCGGCCGCTTCGCCCGCGGCGAGATGATGTACTGGCTGGTCGCGCTGCCGCTGGAAGAGGACCTGGCGCAGTACCGCGACAGCGGCCGCGGCGTGGACATCCAGTGGCTGGACCTGCCGCCGGCGCAGGCCGGCGCGCTGGCCGCGGCGCTGGCCGAGCACGCGCGCCCGGAGAACGCGCGCTACCGCTACGACTACTTCACCTCCAACTGCGCCACCAAGGTCCGCGACATGATCGACCAGGCCATGGGCGGTGCACTGAAGACCCAGCTGGCCGGACGCTCGCGCGGCAACACCTACCGTAGCGAGGCGGTGCGCCTGGCCTCGCCGGCGCCGTGGATGTGGATCGGCTTCGACCTGGGCCTGGGGCCCTATGCCGACCACCCGCTGTCGCGCTGGCAGGAGGCGTTCGTGCCGATGCGGCTGGCCGAGAGCCTGGACCAGGTCGTCAACAGCGAAGGCCGCCCGCTGGTGCAGGCACGCCAGCAGGTATTGCCGCAGCGCCTGCCGGCCGAGCCGGCGGAATCGGCACGTCCCTGGTGGCCGTGGCTGCTGGCCGGCGCGCTGCTGGCCGCGGGCATCTGCGCGTTGCGGCGGCGGCCGCGCCTGCTGGTAGCGCTGGCATTGCCGTTCTGGCTGCTGTGCGTCATCGGCGGCATCGTGCTGGCCTGGCTGTGGGGCTTCACCGCGCACCAGGCCGCCTGGGCCAACCGCAACCTGCTGCTGCTCGATCCGCTGTGCGTGGTCTTGCTGGCCGGCGCCTGGATCGTGCTGCGCCGGCGCTGGCCCGGGCGCTGGTTCGCCGCCGCGCTGTGGACGGTGGCGGCGCTGGCCGGCGTGGCGCTGCTGATGCACTGGCTGTCGGCGCAACCCCAGTTCAACCTGCAGTGGATCGCCCTGCTGCTGCCGGTGCACGTGGCGCTGGCCTGGTCGTTCACGCGGCGGCGCTTGCCGGCCGGCACGCCCTGAACCACGATGGCGCGATGAGCTCCTCCATCGCCAATCCGCTCAGCGTCATCACCTGTGCGCACTACGACCCCCAGGGCCACCGCCAGGACATCGCTTTCGACAACGTCAGCGACATGCTGCAGCTGGACGGTTTCGTCTGGCTCGGCCTGTACGAGCCCGACGACGAGGTGCTGCGCAAGCTGAGCGACGAGTTCGGGCTGCACGAGCTGGCGGTCGAGGACGCGCTCAACGCGCACCAGCGGCCCAAGATCGAGACCTACGGCGACACCCTGTTCGCCGTGGTGCATACCGCGCAGCTGCTGGACGAGCGCATCCGCTACGGCGAGACCCACGCCTTCCTCGGCCCGCGCTTCCTGGTCACCGTGCGCCATGGCGCCTCGCTGTCCTACGCGCCGGTGCGCGAGCGGCTGGAGCGCGAACCGGCGCGGCTGGCGCTGGGCCCAGCGTTCTGCCTGTACGCGGTGCTGGACTTCGTGGTGGACAACTACCTGCCGGTGGTCAACGGCTTCCGCGACACGCTGGACTCGCTGGAGAAGGACATCTTCGCCGAGAACTACCGGCGCCGTACGGTGATCCGCCTGTACGAGCTCAAGCGCGAGCTCAACAAGATGCGGCTGGCGGTGGCGCCGCTGCAGGACGTGCTGGCGCAGCTGCGACGCAGCTCCAACCCGCTGGTCGGCGACGAGGTCAAGCTGTACCTGCGCGACGTGCACGACCACGCGGTGCGCCTCAACGACGCCATCGATACCCTGCGCGAGATGCTGGGCACCGCGCTGAGCGTGAACCTGTCGCTGGTCACGCTGGCGCAGGGCGAGACGGTCAAGCGCCTGGGCGCCTGGGCGGCGCTGCTGGCCGCGCCGACCCTGATCACCAGCTGGTACGGCATGAACTTCGAACACATGCCGGAGCTGCACGGCCGCTTCGCCTATCCGGTGCTGATCGTGGTGGTGGGCGCGGTGTGCGTGGGGCTGTACCGGCTGTTCAAGCGGGTGCGCTGGCTTTAGCGGCAAGGCGCTGCACGGCTGGCACCATCCCTGCATTGACTGCCCCCTTCTCCCGCTTGCGGGGGAAGGTGCCCGAAGGGCGGATGGGGGCTGCCGGGAGCATGGGAGAGCCACAGCAAAAGCTCCCCCCATCCGGCGCTGCGCGCCACCTTCCCCCGCAAGCGGGAGAAGGGATTCCTCTTCATGTTTTGCGAGAGAAGAGACAGCACAACGCAAGGAAATGCGTACCTGCCAACGCTGCACTCAGGCCACGTAGACGGTCTTGATGTTGGTGAACTCGCGGATGCCCGGCTCGGCCAGTTCGCGGCCGTAGCCGGAGCGCTTGATGCCACCGAACGGCAGGCGGATGTCGCTGCGCACGATCGAGTTGACGAAGGCCGCGCCGCACTGCAGCCGCTGGGCGATGTTCTCGCCGCGGTCGGCATCGGCGGTCCACACGCTGCCGCCCAGGCCGAAGGTGGTGTCGTTGGCCACGCGCACCGCCTCGTCCTCGTCATTGACCCGGATGACCGCCGCCACCGGCCCGAACAGTTCCTCCTGGTAGGCGGCCATGCCCGGACCGACGTTGTCCAGGATCGAGGCCGGATAGCCGGCGTGACTACCTTCCACCGGCTCGCAGCCGAGCAGCGGCAGCGCGCCGTCCTCGATGCTGGACAGCACCTGCCGGTGCAGCTCGTCGCGCAGGTCGGCGCGCGCCATCGGCGCCAGCGTGGTGGCCGCGTCCTCGGGATCGCCGTACACGCGCGCCCTGGCCGCGGCGACGAAGCGCTCGACGAAGGCCTCGGCGACCGCCTCGACCACGATGAAGCGCTTGGCGGCGATGCAGGTCTGCCCGGCGTTGTCGAAGCGCGACTTCACCGCCGCGGCCACGGTCTTGTCCAGGTCGGCGTCGGCCAGCACCACGAAGGCGTCGCTGCCGCCCAGTTCCATCACGCATTTCTTGAGCTGGTCGCCGGCGGTGGCCGCGACCGAACGCCCCGCCCGCTCGCTGCCGGTCAGGGTGGCGGCGGCGATGCGGCGGTCGCGCAGCACCTGCGCGGCCTGGTCGTTGTCGATGTGCAGCACGTCGAACACGCCGGCCGGCAATCCCGCGGCCTGCAGCACCTCGTTGATGATGTCGGCGCAGCGCGGCACGTTGGC
Source organism: Pseudomonadota bacterium (assembly GCA_023425225.1). Lineage (GTDB taxonomy): Bacteria > Pseudomonadota > Gammaproteobacteria > Xanthomonadales > Xanthomonadaceae > MMGLT7. Next base: position 2,776 of record JAFADB010000223.1, on the reverse strand, counting down.
CGCGTGCTTGAGCACGGCCACGTTGCCGGCCATCAGCCCCGGCGCCAAGAAGCGGAACACCTGCCAGATCGGGAAGTTCCACGGCATCAGCGCGAACACGCAGCCCAGCGGCTCGTAGCGCACGTAGCTGCGCGCGGCCTCGGTGGCGATGGTCTGCGGCTGCAGGTATTCCAGCGCGTGGTCGGCGTAGTAGTCGCAGGCCTGCGCGCATTTCTCGATCTCGGCCAGCGCCTCGCCGCGCAGCTTGCCCATCTCGGCGGTCATGATCCGCTGGATGTCGCCGCGGCGCTGGCGCAATCCGGCCGCGACGCGCTGCAGGTAGCGGCCGCGATCGTCCAGCGACAGCGCCGCCCAGGCCGGGAACGCCTGCTCGGCCGCGGCCAGGCGCCGCTCCACATCGTCGGCGCCCATCAGTTCCAGACGGTATTCCACCTTGCCGGTGGCGGGATTGACGGTTTCCACGGTCATCACGGACTCCTGCACAGTGCCTATGGCAATGCGTGCAAGCCTACGCCCGTTGCGGTCGAAACACCGTTACGGCGCCGCCGCGCCAGCATCGCTCGCCTGCACCGGCGGCGGCGTGCCCCAGCCCAGGCCCAGGCTCTTCTGCAGCGCGACGTAGCCCACCAGCAGCTGCAGCTGCGCCTGCGCGGCGCCGTCCTGCGCCGACAGGCGCTGGCGCTGCACGTCCAGCGTGTCGATCAGCGACGAGGCGCCGGCAGCGTTGCGCTGTTCCATCAGCCCGGCCGCGCGCTCGGCCGAGGCCTGCGCCTGTTGCGCGCTGCCCAGCTGCCGGCGCGCGGCGCCGAAGCGCGACAGCGCGCCGTTGGCGTCCTGCAGCGCGGCCAGCACGGTGCCCTGGTAGGCGGCCAGGCGTGCCTGGTTGCCGGCGCGGGCCTGCTCGACCTGTGCGCCGATGCGGCCGAAGTCGAACACCGACCAGCGCAGCATCGGCGCCACCAGCGAGGTCAGCGCGTCGCTGCCCAGATCGCTGGGCGAGGTCGCGACCATCGCCAGCGAGCCCATCAGCGTGACCTGCGGGAAGTAGGCCGACAGCGCCTCGCCGATCTGCGCCGAGGAGGCGGCCAGTTCGCGCTCGGCGCGGCGCACGTCGGGACGGCGGCGGATCAGCACCGCGGCATCGTCCACCGCCACCTGCGCCGGCAGCGCCGGCAACGGCCGGTCCTGCGCAAACATCGCGTCCAGCGCGCCCGGCTCGCGGCCGATCATCAGCGCCAGCTGGTCCAGCGCCACCTGCGCGTCGGCCTCCAACTGCGGCACCATCGCCTCCTGCTGGTGCAGCTGCGCCACCGCGCGTTCCACCTGCAGGTCCGAGTCGGCGCCGCGTTCGCGCCGCTGCCGGGTCAGCGCGAGGATGTGTGTGGCCTTGTCCAGGTTGTCGCGCGCGATCGCCAGCCGCTCGCGGCTGCCGCGGTAGCCCAGATACGCCTGCGCGACCTCGGCGGTGAGCTGCACCTGGGCGTCGGCCAGATCGGCCTCGCTGGCCTCGGCCTTGGCGCGTGCGCCTTCCGCGGCACGGCGGCGGCGGCCGAACAGGTCCAGCTCCCAGCTGGCGTCGAAGCCGGCGTTGTACAGGTCCGTGTCCAGGTCCAGCGACTGCGCGCGCTGGCGGATCGCCTGCGCCGCCTCGGCCCCGGCGAACTGCTCGGCGGCGGTGGCGGCCTGTTCGCCGACCTCGCGCACCTCGTTCCTGATCGAGTCCGGCGCCTCGATGTGGGCATAGACCGCGTTGGCGCCGACCGACGGCAGCATCTCGGCACGGCGCTGGCGCACCAGCGCGCGCGCGGCACGCAATTGCGCCTCGGCCGCGCGCAGGTTGGGACTGTTGGCCAGCGCCTGGTTGACCAGCCAGTCCAGCTGCGGATCGTCCAGCTGCGTCCACCAGCGCTGCAGCGGCGGCGTGGCCACCACCAGCTGCGGATCGGCGCGCACCAGCCGCGGCTGGGCCTGGGCCGACTCGGCCACCTGCGGCCTGACATAGTCCGGTCCGAGCATGCAGCCGCCCAGTGCCAGCGACAGCGTGGAAACGAACAAGGTGCGTGTGCGGAAATTGGACATGGCCATCTCAGTGCATCGCGAGCGAGATCTCGCCCTTGGGCAGCGGCTTGAGCAGGAACACCAGCGGCAGCGAGGCCACCACGATCATGCCGAAGATCCAGAACAGGTCGTTGTAGGCCATCACCAGCGCCTGCTGCTGCACCACCCGCCCCAGCTCGGCGACCGCGCGCACCGCCGCCTCGCCGCCGGAAGCGGACTGCAACTGCGCAGCGAGGCCGCGCACCGCCTCCTGCGCCATCGGCGAGTTGGCGGTGACCGCGCTGCCGATGTTGTCCAGGTGCAGCGCCATCCGCCGCTCCTGGAAGGTGGAGATGATCGCCAGCCCGATCGAGCCGCCAAGGTTGCGCGCGGCGTTGAACAGGCCGGAGGCGTCGGCGGCCTCTTCCGGCGGCACCGAGGAGATCGCCGCCTGGTTCAGCGCCATCAGCGCGAACGCCAAGCCGCAGCCCTGCAGCAGCTGGCCGATGACGAAGTGCTGACCGACGCTGTCGGCGGTCAGGCTGAGGTTGACGAAGCAGGCCCCGGCGAAGCACAGCATGCCGGTCATGACCATGACCCGCACGTCGATGGTGGACAGCATCTTCGGCGTGAGCGGCATCAGCAGCACCGTCGGCAGGCCGGCCAGCAGCAGCACGTAGCCGGCCTGCTCGGTGTTGTAGCCGGCGATCATCGCCAGGAACTGCGGGATCATGTACAT